>JBDTWQ010000021.1:0-11172 GCA_040006595.1 Nitrosospira sp. | reverse complement strand
TCTGCTCAAATACCTGGATGCGGAGCAACTCCACATGAAAATGCTCGAGGACCGGATGGTAAGGCTGCAACGCGCAGCGGAGCAGGATCAGCGCTTGTTGACCGGCATGACCGACAGCCTGCGGCAGGATGTCAAGGAGATGCAGCTGCTGCCATTCTCTTCATTGCTCGATATTCTCCCGCGGTTATCCCGCGAGTTGGCGCGTGAGCAGGGCAAGAACGTAGACTTGGTGATCCAGGGTGGCGAGATTGAAATCGATCGGCATATCCTGGAAGAGATGAAAGATCCTCTTATACATCTGGTGCGTAATTGCATCGATCACGGTATCGAGCAACCGGTGGCACGCTCGGGCAAGGGCAAGCCCCTGCACGGAACCATCACGCTGGCGTGCTCGCAGAAAGACAGCGGCACGGCCGAAGTGCTCGTCGCCGATGATGGCGCGGGTATCAATGTCCCCGGGTTAAGAGCCGCGGCGCATAAACTCGGTATCGTTTCAGCGGAAGAGACGGAACAGTTCGGCGAGCCGGAATTGATGGCCCTCGCATTTCAATCCGGGATATCCACCAGCCCCATTATCACTGACATATCGGGGCGAGGACTCGGGCTTGCGATCGTACGTGAAAAGGTCGAACGCCTGGGTGGCAGCATCGTGATCAAGTCGAGTCCCGATGACGGAACCGCTTTTCATCTCCTGCTGCCGCTGACGCTGGCAAATTTCCGTGGGGTACTCGTTCGCGCCAATGGGCAGCTTTTTGTCATTCCCTCGACGAGTGTCGAGCGCGTGGTTCGCATAAACAAAAAGGATATACGGACGGTTGAAAACCGTGAAACGGTCCTGCTGGACGAACGCCCGGTCTCTCTGGTGCGGTTAGGCGATGTGCTGGAATTGCCGCGTCCCGCTGCAGCGGATACCGCGATGGATGCACAGGATAACGCGTCCGCCCTGGTGCTGGGCTCGGGCCTCGCCCGCATCGCATTTCAGGTGGAAGAAATTCTGGGCGAGCAGGAGGTGCTGGTCAAGGCGCTCGTCCGGCCATTGACACGAGTACGCAATGTCGCGGGGGCGAGCGTACTGGGAACCGGCCGCGTGGTGCTTGTGCTCAATGTCGCCGATCTGCTGAAATCGGCGGTGAAGCGTCCACCGGTCACGCTTGCAGCCGAGCACCCGCTGCCAGCCGAAAAACATGAAAAAGCGATGAAACCATCCATTCTGGTGGTAGAGGATTCCATCACCTCAAGGACTTTGCTCAAAAGTATCCTGGAGTCAGCGGGCTACCGTGTCAGTACCGCCGTGGATGGGGTTGACGGCTACACCACGCTCAAAACGGGGGCGTTTGACCTGGTCGTCTCCGATGTTGAAATGCCACGTATGGATGGTTTTGGCCTGACAGCGAAGATTCGTGCCGACAAGCAGTTTACGCGGCTGCCCGTTGTGCTGGTGACGGCATTGGGATCCCGCGAGCACCGCGAACGCGGCATCGATGCAGGCGCCAACGCCTACATCGTCAAGAGCAGCTTCGATCAGAGCAACCTGTTGGAAGTTGTACAGCGCCTTATTGGCACGACATCATGAGTTTCTTCCGATGATCAACGTCCTGGTAGTGGAAGACTCGCCCGTCGTGCGTGAATTCCTTATCCACATTCTCAGCTCGGACCCCGGCATCACGGTTATCGCGACGGCGCATGACGGCGAGGAAGCGATCGAGCTTGTGCGCCGCCATCGCCCTGACGTAATCACCATGGATATCCATATGCCGAAACTGAACGGACTGGAAGCCACCCGCCTGATCATGGAGACGAATCCGACTCCTATTGTCATCGTCAGCGGCAGCGAAAGTACCCAGGAGGTCGCGACCACGTTCGATGCCATGGATGCCGGCGCGTTGGCGGTGCTGCGCCGCCCGGCCGGCATCGGCCATGCGGATCATCAGGCCACGGCCCGGGATATGGTACAGACAATAAAACTGATGTCGGAAGTTAAGGTGGTACGGCGCTGGTCGCGCATGCGAAATGCGGCGCCCATTCTGCACCCGGCTAACATGAGTCTGGCCCGTGAATCGGCACAGATCAGAATTGTCGCCATGGGAGCCTCGACCGGCGGCCCGTCTGCGATCGAAGCTATCCTGGCGGCGCTTCCAAGGAATTTTCCTGTACCGATCCTGATCGTCCAGCATATGTCGGCAGGGTTCATAGGGGGATTCGTCCAGTGGCTGACCCATTCATCCAGCCTCCCTGTTCATGTTGGCACCCATGGCGAGCTCCTGCTGCCCGGCCATGTCTATGTTGCGCCCGACGAATATCAGATGAAGGTCGAGCGCGAAGGAAAGATTGCTTTAACGAAAGACGAACCCGAGCATGGGTTGCGGCCTTCGGTTTCCTATCTTTTTCGCTCGATCGCCGAAGTCTACGGCTGCGATAGCGTTGCAGGGTTGCTGACCGGGATGGGGCGCGACGGCGCCCCGGAGTTGCGGCTGCTAAAGGATAAAGGCGCGATTACTTTCGCACAGGACAAGGACAGTTCTGTCGTGCATGGCATGCCGGGCGAGGCCATCAGGCTGGATGCGGCGATGCTGGTCTTGCCTCAGGAGAAAATTGCCGCAGTACTAATGAATCTAGTGAACCATCAAGGAAAAAATCAGAGCGTGAGCCATGACATCAAAAAAAGATAGCACCAGCAATGTCGAGATCCTGCTCGCGGAAGACAGTCCAACCCAGGCGGAAAAGCTGCGATACCTGCTAGAGACACATGGTTATATGGTTCTGGCCGCCTCCAATGGCAAAGAGGCTCTCGCGGCGGCACGCCGGCGCAAGCCGACGTTGATCATCAGCGATGTGATGATGCCCGAGATGGATGGATTTGTGCTATGCGGAGAAATCAAGCGGGATGAACAGCTCAAGGATATCCCGGTGATCCTGCTCACTTCGCTCTCCGATATCCGGGACATCATGAAGGGACTGGAATGCGGCGCCGACAATTTCATCCGCAAGCCGTATGAAGATCAATATCTGCTCGCCCGCGTCGACTACCTGCTGATAAACCACGAGCTGCGCAAGAACCAGAAGATGCAGATGGGAATGGAGATTTATCTCGGTGGACAAAAACATTTCATAACATCGGAACGCCAGCAGATCGTGGATCTCCTGATTTCGATCTATGAAGATGCGGTCCACCTCAACAGGGAACTCCATGTGCGGCAACTGGAGCTGACACACTCGAATCACTTGCTTACCGGGCTCTACCGGATCGCGGAAGCACTGAACCAGGCGGCAAGCGAACACGAGGTATGCGAGAAAGCACTGGAGTACGCGATGGAACTGCCCGGGGTGGAAGCGGGATGGCTCTATCTTTGGGAAAACGATGCGTTCCGGCTGGCGGCCGTCCGCAATATATCGCCGTCATCGCTGGCTGCAGAGGGGATGGAAAGCCTATGCGAATGTCAAACTCTGTTTCTTGCTGGCGGCCTGGGGCGTGTCACCAATATCGGCAGGTGCAAACGGCTTGCACAAACCGGAGACGGTGAGGGGGAGCTGAATTGCCATGCCAGCGTGCCGTTGTGGATCGGTAGTCAGAACCGCGGCATCATGAATCTGACGGGGACGAAAAAAGACCTGTTCACGAACCACGAGCTGGAAACATTTTACGGGGTTGGACACCAGATAAGCATAGCCCTGGAACGTGCCTGGTTGCATGAACACATGGAGCGGCTGGTGGATGAACGCACGACGGCGCTCACTGCGGAGATCTCCCGGCGTAAGGAGTACGAGGCCAGGATTGTTCGGCTCAACCGGATTTACAGCGTACTGAGCGGTATCAACACCATGATCGTGCGCGTCCGTAGCCCACAGGAGCTTTTCGACGAAGCGTGCCGTATCGCAGTAGATCTCGGCCAGTTTGCGTTTGCCTGGATCGGGATGTTCGACGCCAATACACAGAATATCACGCCAATGGCCAGGGCCGGTCGTGAAGACGGCTACCTGTCACAGCTCAAGTTGACCAATGTGATTGATTCCCCTGAAAATTCCTGGTTGATAGCGGAGGCAATCATACGAATGAAACCGGCCGTTTGCAATGATCTTACCCTTGTCACCAGCGAGCACATGCAATCCCGGCATGCCGCAGCGTTAGACCGGGGCTATTATTCCAAGGTGGTGTTGCCACTCGTCCTGGATAGCAAGCTGGTCGGTATATTCACGCTCTACGCATCGGAAACAGGATGCTTTGATGAGGAAGAAATGGCCCTGTTGACCGAGATGGCGGGCGATATTTCATTTGCCATGGATCACTTGAAAAAAGAGGAACTCATCAATTATCTCGCTTTTTTCAATGCCGTAACCGATCTGCCGAACCGTGCACTATTTCTGGACCGGGTCGATCAGCGAATCAGCACGATGCATCATGATCACAAAGTCCTTTCAGTAATTATTCTCGATCTTGAACGGTTCAGCAGTATCAATGAATCTCTCGGCCACCAGGCGGGAGACAGTCTGCTGCGTCAACTTGCAAAACGTCTGAAGCAGATAGTTCGTGAAACGGACATTCTTGCCCATCTTTCGGCAGATCATTTTGCTATCGCCATAAGGCACGCAGAAGAGAGCACAGACGTTGCCCATATTCTGGAGAAAATCCTGTTCGGGATCCAGGATCAGCCTTTTCTTATCAGCGGACACGACATACGCGTTGCCGCCAGGGCGGGGACATCGTCTTATCCTACCGATGGCCGGGATACCGACACCCTTTTACGAAACGCCGAAACCGCGCTGAAAAAGGCCAAGCTGTCTTTCGACAAGCATCTATTTTACGCTCCTGAGTTCAATACCCGGGTCACGGAGAAGTTGCGGCTTGAGACCAAGTTGCGCCGGGCGCTGGAGCAGGAGGAATTAATACTTCATTACCAGCCCAAGATTGATTTGGCAAGTGGACAAATCAGCGGGCTGGAAGCGCTGATGCGCTGGAAAGACCCGGAAAATGGCCTTGTACCGCCGCTGAATTTTATCCCCCTGCTGGAAGAAACAAGGATGATTCTCGAAGCGGGACGGTGGGCCTTGAGTAAGGCCATATCGGATTCCAAGAAATGGCAGGCCATGGGGCTTAATCCACCCAAGGTTGCCGTCAATGTCTCGCCAATCCAATTACGGCAGAAGGATTTCGTCAGTATGGTAGCGAGTGTGATAAAAAGCTCGGGAAACGCGACAATCGGGTTGGAGCTTGAGATTACGGAAAGTGTGATCATGCAGGACATAGAAGCCAATATCAAAAAGCTCAGGATCATTCGCGATATGAATATCGAGGTGGCGATAGACGATTTCGGTACCGGCTATTCCTCGCTCAACTATATCGCCAAGTTACCCGTCAACGTCTTGAAGATTGACCGCGCCTTCATTGTCAACATGACCAGCAACACCGATGATCTCAACATCGTTTCTGCCATCATCTCCCTGGCACATTCCCTGCATCTGCGGGTGATTGCCGAGGGAGTGGAAACCAATGAACAGGCGGACCTTTTGCGCTTGCTCAAATGCAACGAGATGCAGGGATACCTGTTCAGCCCTGGCGTTACGGCGGACAAGATCGAAGAATTTCTACGTCAGAACAAATCGCTTCCCAGGCTGGTATAAAGCCTCTGATATAACAAATAAAGAAGTGAGCGAAAATAATCCTGACTCCGGTAGTTGGACGGGTGAAGTGTGCGGTTTTTGGGGTGCAGGCAAGGCGCAACGACGCGGAATGGCGCGACCGCGAAGGGCTGAGCAGGCCTTCCGAAGGAAGGTGCGACCCCGCAGTGGGATGCGTGCGCCATGAAACGCGGTCGTGGCATCCCTGCGGTCCCTCGGCGAGCGCTCTGGGGGGGCACCCCCATTCCAAGAAGTTGCAAGACAGCGATGTATTACAAAAACTGTGCAGTTCACCCCGAAGCAGCCTCACCTAAAAGATGAGCGTCAAATAATACGAAATATTGTTACTAATCATGACACTAATCTATTAAATGAGCGGGCAGATACCCGGATTTAGCATAATAGTAATGAATCCGGTCGAGCCGCGTAGCAGCCGGCAGCAAAGAGGGTGCCTTCAAACGACCGCATCAAGCGCCTGGGCTATATCCTCAATGATGTCGTCAATATGCTCAATGCCTACAGATATCCTGACAAGACCTTCTGAAACCCCTGAGGCCTTTAACTCATCGGGGCTCAATTGCCTGTGCGTGGTTGATGCAGGATGACAGGCGAGTGATTTTGCATCACCAATATTAACCAGCCGCAGGATCATCTTCAACGCATCAATGAACCGGCCGCCGGAGGCCGCCCCGCCCCTGATCTCGAAGCTCAGTATCCCCGAGGCCTTTCCCTTGCTTAGTTTGTTACACAAGTCGTGATACCCGCTGCTGGGCAATCCCGCATAATTAACCCGTTCCACCTTTGAATGGCTTTCCAGATACTGCGCGACTTTCAGTGCGTTTTCACAATGTCGTTCCATCCTCAAACCCAGCGTTTCCAGGCCCTGCAGGATCAGGAATGCGCTATGCGGTGATAAAGCCGCGCCGGTATTACGCAATGGCACGACCCGGCAACGGCCGATAAAGGCAGCGTTTTCGAATGCTTCCGTATACACCACACCGTGATACGAGGGATCAGGTTCGTTCAGCAAGGGAAAGCGTGCTTTGTGTTTTACCCAATCAAATTTCCCCGAATCCACGATGATTCCGCCTATTGTCGTACCATGACCACCCATATATTTCGTCAGCGAGTGCACAACAATATCCGCTCCCAATTTAAACGGCTGGCATAGATAAGGGGTGGAAACGGTACTATCAACAATGAGTGGCACACCATGTTTATGGGCAATGTCAGCCAGTTTTTCGATATCGACGATATTTCCCGCGGGATTCCCGATGGATTCACAAAAAATCGCCCGGGTATTGTTATCGATATGCCCTTCGATAGCGTCAAAATCATCGTAAGACACCATGCGGGCTTCAATGCCTTGCCGGGGAAAGGTATGAGCAAACAGATTGTACGTGCCGCCATAAAGTTGACTTGTGCTGATGATATTGTCGCCGCTGCTGGTTATGCACTGGATGGCATAGGTGATCGCTGCCATACCCGAGGCAACGGCTAGCGCACCCACCCCGCCCTCCATCTCCGCTACGCGCTGCTCCAGCACAGCGGTGGTGGGATTCATGATGCGTGTATAGATATTTCCAGGCACCTTCAGGTCAAATAAATCAGCGCCATGTTGAGTATTATCAAACGTGTAAGAGGTTGTCTGATAAATAGGAACGGCCGCAGCTCTAGTCGGGGGTTCGGATTTGTATCCGTGATGCAACGCCAGCGATTCCAGTTTCATAGGATCTCTCTCGTTCAAGTTAAAGGGACATTGAAGTTTAACCCAGATAATCCATTAGGGTAGGCTCGGAGAGCCGTCTAATGGATTATCTGGGTTTAAGTTAAGGTGACCCGAAAAATCCAAATTTCGTTGTAAAAACTATCCAGCCGACTGGGTGTACATAGCGTGCACGGCGTTGTGGACCTCGCCGCGAGTGACATTGGTATTTTCTTAAACCTAAATCCGGCAGTTGAACGGAGTGGAGTGGCAGTTTTTGGGGTGCAGGACGAGGGTGCTGGTGGGAACAGGATGGCGCATCCTTTTCGACGGCGCGGAGGACGGCAAGGCTGTGAACCAGTTGATGGCGCGCCGCGCGCGGGATCAGCTGGAGCGGCAGATCATTCCGCGTTTCTTCCGCTCCCAGCCATGGTTCCTGGACAAAGATGCGGCGGTGGAGAAATTCCAACTTGGCGAGATGTGCGAGTGGTCCACGGAATCCGGCAGTTGGCTGTTGGCTACTGCTGCGTTGACGCTCGCCAATGGTGAAACGCATCGCTACGCGATCCAGCTGGCGCTGGCGTGGGAGGATGAAGACGAAAGCCGCATAAGCACGCTGCTGCATGCCACGCTGGCCAAGGTGCGTCGGCGCGCGCGCATGGGGATACTGTTTGACGCGTTCTGGGACGATGCATTCTGCCGCGAGGTAGTATCGAGCATGGGACGCGGCTCGACGACGGCATTTGGCAGCGGGCAATTGCATTTCGAGGCGACTCGCGCTTTTCCCGGCTTCACCTACCCAGCGGATACGATGACAGTGACGCGTACCGTATCCGAGCGTGGACGCCTTCTGGTGAACCTTGGCGATCACTTGATGCTGAAGAGCTACCGTTGGCTGCTTGCGGGCGTGCACCCGGAGCTGGAAGTGTCGCGATTTCTTACGGAGACGGCGAAGTTTACCCACATGACACAGCTGGCGGGCACGGTAGAGTACTTGGATGGCGAGGGGCATCGTTCGACGCTTGCGATCCTCGAGCGCTACGGGGAGAACCAGGGCAATGCATGGACTTATACGCTGGACTACCTGGAGCGCTTCCTGGACGAGTGTCTCGCACGGCCGGAGCACCCGCCGGACGCACGGCATGCCGCCTACAGGGAGCTGATCAGAACCCTGGCCTGCGCACGGCGGAATTTCATCGGGCTCTCGCGCTTCCGGATTCCACCGGGGCATTCGGCAGCGAGGCCATCACAGGAGACGACCTTGCCGGATGGGTGAACAGCGTGCACGTGCAGATGAGTGCGATGTACGCGTTGCTGGAAGCGGAGCTGCCGTGGCTGTCCCATGCGGCGCAGCCGGCGTGCAACAACCTGGTGGCGACCCGCCCGCGGCTCTACCGTCGCATCATGCATGCGGGAGAAAACCCCAACGCGGTCGGGGCAGGCGGCGCCACCAAGGCACGCTATCATGGCGATTACCATCTCGGTCAAGTATGGTTGTCAAGTAACGATTTTCTGATTACCAACTATGGTGGCGAGCCGGGACAGACTTGGGCGGAGCGCCGCCGGAAACATACGCCACTGCGTGACGTGGCCAGCATGCTGCTCTCATTCTCGGAGGCGGCGGCAGCGGCGCTGGATCATGTGGTGGCTGATTTACCCGAAAAGGGCACGGCGCTGTGCGACAGCAGATAGATAACTGGCAAGCGCTGGCAAGCCGCGATTTCTTCAAGAGCTATCGCAGGGCGATGAAAGGGCACGCCTTGTTTCCTGCCGATGCACGGATCGCGGATACACTGGTCACCTTGTTCATGATAGAAAAGGCTTCCGCCAGCGTGAGCAACGAACTCACGCAACGTTCGAAAACTATGGACGTCGCCGTGCAGCGCCTGGTTCAGCTTGCGCAGCGAAAAAGATAAGGACAGCGTTGCTTAAACGATCCTATGACATGCCGTACGGAGCACAGATCACCGGCCAGGGCGTGCGCTTCCGTCTGTGGGCGCCCAGCTGCGGAAAGGTGGCGCTATGCATTGCGGATGAGCCCCGCGAGCGGGTGCTGCCGATGGGTGCATGCGGCAATGGCTGGTTCGAACTCACCGCCCCTCGAACCGGTGCGGGAACACGCTATCGCTTCGAAGTAAAAGACGGCCTGTGTGTGCCGGACCCGGCCTCGCGCTTCAATCCGGACGACGTACATGGCGCCAGCGAAGTGATCGATCCAGCGGACTTTGACTGGCAGGATGCGGCATGGCGTGGTCGCCCGTGGGAGGAGGCCGTGATCTATGAGCTGCATGTGGGTACGTTTTCGCCCGAAGGGACCTTCACCGGGCTTATGCAACGCCTGGATTATCTGGTGGAACTGGGCGTGACCGCGATCGAACTGATGCCGGTGGCGGATTTTCCGGGAGCGCGCAACTGGGGTTATGATGGCGTACTGCCATACGCGCCGGACAGCCGCTACGGCCGACCGGATGATCTCAAGGCATTGATCCAGGCTGCGCACGCAAAAGGGCTGATGGTGCTGCTGGACGTGGTGTACAACCACTTCGGCCCGGAGGGAAATTACTTGCATGTTTATGCGAAAGAATTTTTTAGCGAGGCGCACCACACCCCATGGGGCGCAGCCATCAATTTTGATGGGGCTGGCAGCCGGGAGGTACGCGAGTTCTTTATCCATAACGCCCTGTACTGGCTGCACGAGTATCACTTCGACGGCCTGCGCCTGGATGCGGTACATGCGATCGCCGACGACTCTGAGCCGCACATTCTCGCCGAACTGGCGGAGCGTGCGCACGCAAGCGTTGGCTGGAAGCGCCAGGTGCACCTGATTCTCGAAAACGACGCCAACGAGGCACGCCATCTCGGCCGCGGCCGCGACCAGTATGCCGCCCAATGGAATGATGACCTTCACCACGCCCTGCACGTCCTCGCTACCCGGGAGACGGATGGGTATTACGCGGACTACGCGAGCGAACCGCTCCGCCTCCTCGGGCGCTGCCTGGCGGAAGGCTTCGCCTACCAGGGAGAGGTGTCGCCCTATCGCGATCACGCAGTGCGCGGCGAGACGAGCGCGCATCTGCCGCCGCAAGCCTTCGTCTCCTTCCTGCAATGCCACGACCAGGTGGGCAACCGCGCTTTCGGCGAGCGCATTGCGCATATCGCGCCGGCGGCTGCGGTACGTGCGGCCGCGGCCATCTATCTGCTGGCCCCGGCCATTCCCATGCTGTTCATGGGTGAGGAGTTTGCCGCCAGATCGCCTTTCCAATTCTTCTGCGATTTCGGCGGCGAACTGCGTGACGCCGTGACGCAAGGCCGGCGGCGAGAATTTGCCCGATTCACGCGCTTCGCCGATCCCGCGATGCAGGCATCCATACCTGACCCGAATGCCGCGCAGACGTTTCTCATCTCGAAGCTCGACTGGGGTTCGGACGACGACGCGGTGCAGGCGGGCTGGCTGGCCTATTACCGCCACCTGCTGAAGCTGCGGCAGGAAATCATCGTGCCGCGCCTGCACGGAATGGACGGAAGCGCCGGGAAAGCCGAAGTGCTCGCCCCTGGCATATTGCAGGTGCGGTGGCATCTGGGCGATGGCTCGGGACTGTGCCTGCTGGCTAACCTTTCAAGCGATGGAATTCAGGTAGCCGCGCCAGCCGGCCAGACAATATTTGCCTCGTCAGCAGAGGCGACAAAAGGCATGCTCAATCCATGGTCCGTAGTGTGGACGTTCAAGGCACGGCGGGGAGGCACGTAGCATGGATGGCGATAACGAATAAAGCTGGCCCGGTCTCCCCGTCAGCTTCCGGTGAAATATCCGGGCCAAAAGGAAATGCATGAGCAACCAGCTTGATCAACTGTGC
>JBDTWQ010000020.1:0-7272 GCA_040006595.1 Nitrosospira sp. | reverse complement strand
CGACATCGTTCTTGGCGCTGACTTTCACAAGGGGATAGCCTAGTTCCTGGTAGAGCGCGAGCGAGGCAGCGGCAGCGCGCGTGGATTCAGCGAGGTCAGTCTTGTTGAGCACGATCAGCGCCTTGATACGCTGGTTCTCGGCAGCGGCAAGACAGCGGGTTATTAATTCCTCGCTGAAACTAGGTACGGCCGCCACCACAATGACCACCTGGGTGACATTGGCAGCGATGAGTTTCTCCCGATAGACATCGCTGCGATACAGTAGCGCGCTACGTGGCAGAATGGTTTCTATCACTCCTTGCCCCGGCGTGGTAAGCTGGATTTCTACTTGGTCGCCACACGCTGCCCCCCCTTTCTTCCCCCGCATTACACAGGACAGCGCAGCATCACTTGCGGTTTCAACTAGAAAATGCCTGCCGAATGTGGCGACTATTTGTCCGAGAATGGGTAATGGTGCGGCTACGCTGCGAATTGAGTTCAAATCTTGAGCAAAGTATCAATTTTCGCCGCACAAATAAAATCATTTTCGGACAAGCCATTAACGGCGTGGGTGGTATATTCCACGCGACACTTATTGTAGCCAACGGTTATGTCCGGATGATGATCTTCGCGATGCGAAACCCAGGCGACTGCGTTCACAAACGCCATTGTCTGATAATAGTTATTGAAGTTGTAGACTTTTCGGATCAGCGTGTCGAGAAACTCCCATCCGTCGAGCTGCTGCATCAGCACAGTAACTTCGGCGGGCGAGAGCGGTGGCATGCCGCCTTCACAGGGTCGGCATCGCTTGGTGGACAGAGTATTGACGGTTGTATTCATTAGTACTCCTGCTGGTTGGTAATGTACGAATAATCGATGCGCCTGCGTTCAGGAAAGTTAATTATGCGCCAGGTTCTGTAACCGCGCTATTCTCATCGCGGCAGGCGGATGCGAATCGTAAAACGCGGAATGCAGGGGATCAGGGGTAAGCGTTGCGGCGTTATCCTGGTAGAGTTTAACTAACGCACGCATGAGATCGGTGGCGGAGGCGTTGCGCGCAGCATATTCATCCGCCTCGAATTCGTGCTTGCGTGAGTACAGGCTTGCCATTGGCTGGAACAGGAAGGTGAACGCGGGCATTACCATAAAAAATAATAGCAGCGCCATTGCGGTTGAAGGTACTGATGAAACGGAGACCCCTAATCCCTGATAAAACCAATCCTGCTGCATTAAGTAACCCAGCACCGATAAGAACACCAAGCTCATAGCAAAACTCCACGCAATGCGCTTGATCACATGGCGGCGCTTGAAATGTCCCAATTCATGCGCCAACACCGCTTCAATTTCAGACACATCCAGGCGAGAGAGCAAGGTGTCGAAAAAAACGATCCGCTTGGTCTTGCCGAAGCCGGTGAAGTACGCGTTACCGTGATTGCTACGGCGCGAGCCATCCATGACGAAAAGACCGCTGGATTTGAAGCCGCATTTCCGCATCAGTTGCTCAATACGCGCCCGGAGTGGAGCATCTTCGAGCGGAGCAAATTTATTGAATAATGGTGCAATCCAGGTGGGATAAATAGCCAGCACCACAAGATTGAACCCCATCCATGCAAGCCAGGCAAAAAACCACCAATTCGCGCCCATCTTCTCCATTAGCCACAGTACGCCAAGTAACAACGGAATGCCAAATAGCATTCCCAGCGCAGCTCGCTTGACAAGATCGGCCAGAAACATGCGCGGTGTCATTTTATTGAAGCCGAATTGTTGCTCGATAACGAAGGTTCGATAGTAGCTAACGGGGATCTCCGCTACGCTCATTAGCAATATAGTACTCATGATGAGTGCCATGCCGCTGGCAATCGGATCGTTCAGCAGATTTGACCAGAAAGCAACCAGGATACTTAGTCCGCCTCCCAAGGTAAGTATCAGTAAAAGCAGTGTCTCAAGCGATATGCTGACATAACCCAGGCGAGTCTTTGCACAGGTATAGTCCGCCGCTTTCTGATGCGCTTCAAGACTGATCTGGGCAGAAAAATTATCGGGCACACTGTCGCGATGGCCGAGAACATGACGGATGTGCCGCGTTGCCAGCCACATTCGTACGCAAAAGGTGAGCAGCAGAGCAACAAGAAAGACGACTGTAAAAGTTTGCATGGTCAGCACTTAATGCCTGGCGAATTTGGACGAAAGGTGACGGGTAACTATCGATATGACACAATTACACATAGAAAATTCAGGAAATAAAATTCATTATGGCACAAGATAACAATAACCTTATCTGGATAGATATGGAAATGAGCGGGCTGAGCCCGGACAATGACCGTATCATCGAAGTTGCTCTGGTAGTGACCGATTCTCAATTGAACGTGATAGCAGAAGCGCCGGTACTGGTGGTATCTCAGCCGGCAACAGTGCTGGACGGCATGGACAGCTGGAATAAGTCGACTCACGCCAAATCCGGTCTCATCGACAAGGTCAGAATATCCAAACTGGCGGAAGCCGATGTGGAAGCGCGCATGATAACGTTTCTGCAAGAGTATTTACCACCCGGGATTTCTCCTATGTGCGGCAATTCGATCTGCCAGGATCGGCGCTTTCTGGCGCGTTGGATGCCACAACTAGAGACATATTTTCATTATCGTAATCTTGATGTGAGCACCCTGAAAGAATTGGTAAAGCGCTGGAAACCCGAGATCGCGTCGGGTCTGACCAAGCAATGCAAGCATGAAGCACTGGCGGATATTTATGATTCCATTACCGAGATGAAGTATTACCGCGAGCATTTCATCAAAGCATAGACCGGATAGATTAATACTCAATTTTCTCTCCGGCTCGAGATAACTTTTTACCATCCCTTCAAGGAAAAATGATCATGTCTTCGGGCACCGTGTTCACTATTGCTGTCAATCCAAAAATCCCTCCTCGTCTGGCCCGTCTTGAAGAGTTGGCCAACGATCTTTGGTATAGCTGGGATCGTTCCACACGCTCGCTGTTTTCTCGCCTTCACCCTGGGCTATGGGGCGCGGTAGGGCATAATCCCAAGGCTTTTCTCAAGCGCGTGGACGAATCGTTGCTACTGAAAGCGGCAGAGGATCAGGTGTTCGTGGCCAATTACAACAGCATTCTGTCGGCCTATGATTCCTATCATTCCGAACTGGTACGGCAGGATAGTACGAGAGATCTGCATCCTGATGATCGGGTGGCGTACTTCTGTTTTGAGTTCGGCTTCCACGAGAGTTTTCCAATTTATTCGGGCGGTCTCGGCATTCTGGCCGGTGACCACTGCAAGGCAGCGAGCGACTTACGCGTGCCATTGATTGGAGTCGGCCTGCTCTACCGGCACGGATATTTCTATCAGACTATAGACAATCAGGGTAACCAGCAGGTCACCTACACCGACTCGGATTTCGAAGATCTGCCAGTGACGCCTGTGTTACACGAGAATGGTTCGGAAGTGAAGATCGAAGTCGAATTGCCGCAACGCAAGGTGATAGTGAAGATTTGGCAGGCAAAAATAGGTCATGTCACACTTTATCTGCTCGATACCGATCTGCCGGAAAACTCCATGCGGGACCGTGACATCACCCATCAACTTTACGGCGGCGACAAAACCATGCGAGTCGAGCAGGAAATCATACTCGGCGTTGGTGGCGCGCGTGCTTTGCATAAAATGGGAATGAAACCGACGATATGGCATATCAATGAGGGCCATGCCGCATTCATGATGCTGGAACGTATGCGCGATCTGGTGCGGCAGGGATTGGATTTTGCAAGTGCTTTAGAAGCAGTAGCGGCAAACACGGTATTCACTACCCACACCGCGGTACCGGCTGGGCATGACTATTTCAGCGATGACATGATGTTCAGATATTTTGAGGGATTCTGTCGCGATCTTGGAATCACCCGCGAAGAGTTTATGGCACTCGGCCGCGTTTCTGGTAGCCACGACTTCAACATGACTGCCCTTGCCATTCACGGTTCGCGCTCGCACAACGGCGTTAGCAAAATACACGGGAATGTATCGGCACGCATCTGCAGAGATTTGTGGCCTCAGATCGAGCCTGAAGAAAATCCGATGGCATATATCACGAATGGCGTGCATGTACCAACTTTTCTGGCGCAGGAATGGGCCGATTTATTCGATCGCTATCTCGGCTATGAATGGCGCAACAATATGTCCGATACTGAATACTGGTCTCGTATTGATACGATACCCGATCACTTGTTCTGGAGCGTGCGTCAAACACTGAAATCGCAGATGCTTTACGGCATACGCGCTCGTATCGCCACACAAAATTCCCGCAATCATGGTTCTGAAGCGCATCTCGATCGGTTGCTGAGATTCACCGATCCTATTAATCCAAATGTCTTGACCTTGGGTTTTGCGCGCCGCTTCGCCACTTACAAACGTGCTGCGCTGCTATTCGAGGATCTTGATTGGCTACGCAGAATCATGCTCAATCAAGAGCGTCCGGTGCTGATAGTTTTTGCCGGTAAGGCGCACCCCGCTGACGTTCCGGGCCAGGATTTGATTCGGCGGGTCAGCCAGATCGCGCATCTGCCTGAATTTGAGGGACAACTTCTGTTGGTCGAGAACTATGACCTCCGGCTCGCCCGGCGGTTGGTAGCAGGGGTGGATGTGTGGCTGAATAGCCCGGTATACCCATTGGAGGCAAGCGGCACCTCAGGTATGAAAGCAGGCATCAACGGGACAATCAACCTGAGTGTGCTCGATGGCTGGTGGGGGGAAGGCTATAACGGCAAGAATGGCTGGGCCATAAAGCCGGGGCCGGAGAATATGGCTCCAATGCTCCGCGACAAGGAAGAGAGCAGAGATTTCTACGAAACGCTGCAAGATCATGTGGTGCCACTATACTATAGCCACGATAAATTCGGTTATTCGCCAGAGTGGGTAAAAATGGCGAAAAACTCAATGATGTCGTTGCTGCCGCGCTACAACTCTGCGCGTATGGTTAGTGAGTACACAAAGAATTTTTATGTGCCAGCCAGCAGGCAAGGGGCGCTGTATGCTGCGAATGACTTCAGCGGCGCGAAAAAAATCGCTGCCTGGAAAGCTTTTGTGAGAAAGGCGTGGGATGGGGTAACGATACGTCGACTGGATACTCCATCCAAGCGCATCAGCTTTGGTGATACGCTGCAGTTCGAAGTTGCTGTGCGCCTGAACGGTTTGCAGCCTGAGGATGTGATGGTGGAACTGCTGATTTGCCGACAGTTCAAAAAGAGCAAGCTATGCGACTTCAAACACTTCAGGTTTGAATTTTCCGGTGTCGAAGAATCGGGTGAACATATGTTTACATTGAATCTTGTTCCGGATTTATGCGGCAAGCTGGAGTACCACATGCGTGTTTATCCGTATCAGCCATTGCTAACGCACCCATTTGAAATGGGCATGATGGTATGGCTTTGATTTCGCCGATTCTGCATCAAGAATGAATCAGGATAGTAGCGACAAGTAGATTTTCCGGTAGCCGGCGGCGCTGGAGCGCCAACTGAAATCTTTGGCCATGCCATTTTTCTTTAAGCGGCGCCAGACTGATTTATTATGATAAGCAATGGTGACCCGCCGGATAGCGTCAAGAAAACTATCGGGGGTCATGTCGTAAAATAAAAACCCGCTGGCGGTTCCATCAGCCAACGTTGCAGATGTGCAATCGACAACCGTATCAATCAACCCCCCCGTAGCATGTACCAGCGGTGGCGTCCCATAGCGCTGGCTATACATCTGATTCAGGCCGCAGGGTTCGAAGCGGGAGGGCATCAGGAAACTGTCCGCCCCGGCTTCGATCAGGTGGGAGAGCCTTTCATCAAAGCCAATACGTACGGCAATTTTTCCAGAATTGTTTTTTGCTATTGCCGCCAATTCCTGCTCCAGCACTGCTTCGCCACTGCCCAGAACGGCCAGTTGCGCCGGCATTTCGGTTAGTTGCGTCGCTACTTGCAGTAACAGATCGTAACCTTTCTGGTAAGTGAAGCGACTGACAACACCGAATAGCGGAATGTCAGGATCGACAACCAATCCCAGCAACTGTTGTAATGTCTGTTTATTGGCAGCTTTGGCCGCAAGATTACCAGCAGTGTAATTCCGTACAAGAGCGGGATCGGTGGCGGGGTTCCATTCGGCGGTATCGATGCCATTGGTGATGCCTGTGATATGCTGACGGCGTCCCGCCAGCAAACCTTGCATCCCAAAGCCCAGGGGTGCCGTCTGGATTTCTGTGGCATAGGTGGGACTCACGGTGGCGATGTGATCAGAATAATAAAGGCCAGCCTTGAGAAAGGACATGCCACCGTAATATTCGGCACCATTTATATCGAAGCTGGCGGCGGGCAGCCCCAGCTGAGTTAAGGTCTCGGCAGGAAACACTCCCTGGAAAGCGAGATTGTGTATCGTCATCAGCGACGCCGCTTTTTTGCCTTGATGAAAATGCAGATATGCTGGCACGAGACCGCTCTGCCAATCATTGCAGTGCGCGATGTGTGGATGCCAGGAAAGTGGGCTGGCGTCGCTCGCCAGGATTGCGCCGATTTTTGATAGAAGGCCGAAACGCAATGCGTTATCCGGCCAGTTGTGCCCGGCCGCATCTGCATAAGGACCACCTCCGCGACGATAGAGCGCGGGGCAATCAAGGACGAATACCGGAATGCTCGCCGAGGCGTTTGACGGGAGCTGTGCAGATAATAGCCTTGATGATGGAAACGGAGGCTGAGCGGTAAAGTCTGCTATTTTGCGTTTGTGCTTGAGTCCTGCCAGTACTTGAGGATAGCCGGGAATAAGTAGGCGCGCGTCCACCTTCAGTTCGCGTAATGCCGCTGGTAACGCTGCGCTTACATCCCCTAGACCGCCAGTTTTGCTTAGAGGATGGACTTCCGGGGTGACGAACAGAACGCCAAGACTGGGGTATGATGGAGCGAGTGCCATGGATAAATCCGTAGGTTATATTTTTGTGCATTAATTATTTGATGCCTTCCGGGGAATAAACAGGCGGACCATCTGCGTTTAACCGGTTTCAATCTGGCAATAATCTGCCGGGTGGAAAGAGTTCTCCTGATTTTGCCCAACTCGTCAATGTATGGAATGGGCTGGGGTGAGCCCAGGATGACTCCGTAGCTTGAGTATCTCAGTCGCCATTACCGATTCCGGGTCAGAGTGGCGACTGATCGTGGCGCATGGATTCCGCGCGCCAGCCGCTACGACCGCGTCAGTTTTGCCTAGCGAATGATTTATGCGGAGATACAATGGCTCGCATGCAGTTACCATCGAGCTGATTTATT
>JBDTWQ010000019.1:0-1803 GCA_040006595.1 Nitrosospira sp. | reverse complement strand
GAGGTGGTCAGACCCCGCGTTGTAACATAGAGTGTCGAACCCCAACAGTGGTTAATATCTGGCGAAAGCGTCAAGCGGATTTTACCGATGACTTGCGTCCACATATGGAGCGTAGTGCAGGTATCCTGCCAATCGTGCAGTGGGGGCAGCTTGGGCCAATCATTGCAGGTGTCAGCTATGGAATAGGTTGTGGTCACTCTCGTTCTCTCCGGTTGGGCGGCAAGTACCGTTGCAGAACTTCAATCCACGGGTACCATCGCGCTAACGCTGTCGCTTTATGTCGTTCGCAAGAAACCCGAACAGTCCAAGCCGGCAAATGCCGTTTTTAGGTATATGGGCAGAGATCGGCGGTCCGAAATAATCGTTGCTGAGCTGCTGCGCCACTACTGGAGATCCACGTCAGGACAAGGACCACGCGTTCCAGCCTCATGATCGTAGCATCCACATTCTCCGGTTTCCTAATTGCAAACCACCGTATAGTCACCCTATTATTTTCTAGACCATATTATTCTGAATAGCAAGAAAAACCACAATAAATCGCTCCTTGAGCTTTTTGCAATGAGCGAAAATCGGCCGTTCGATGATCCCTCCGAACCGTTGACGTGCCCGGTTTCTCTCCCAGTGTTATAGTTTTGTTTTAACGGTTTTAGCTATTTATGCATGAACGCGAATATCGAAGAGCGAAGGGTGACCATGGGCTCGCATGAATTTTTATCATGACCTGAAACGCGCGCAAGAATGAACGGAGATATTGACTTCATGCGTTCGGCGCTGGAGCTCGCAGGGCAGGCCCAAGAGGCAGGCGAGGTGCCGGTGGGTGCGGTGGTGGTCAAGGATGGAACGATAATCGGGCGTGGTTACAATCGTCCAATCTCGGCAGCAGATCCTACTGCCCATGCGGAGGTGATGGCGCTGCGCGATGCAGCGCGGCATCTGGGTAATTACCGGCTGTCGGACTGCACGCTTTATGTAACGCTGGAGCCGTGTGTCATGTGCGTAGGTGCGATTTTTCATGCGCGAATCACGCGGCTGGTTTACGGCGCGACGGATCCTAAAACCGGTGCATGTGGAAGCGTGATCGATTTACCGGCGGAGATACGGCTTAATCATCATATGCAGGTGACCGGCAGCGTTTTAGCGGAAGAGGGAAGCAGTAGATTGAAACAGTTTTTTGCGGAACGCCGTAAGGTGGCGTCGGAACGGAGTGCGGATGAGAATAATAATTAGTGTTCCATCTCAGGAACTCGATTTGTATGATGGCAATGGCAGTATGATCAGGAAATATCGCATTTCTTCGGCCAGGAACGGGGTGGGGCAGGTGAATGGCAGTTTCTGCACGCCGCTTGGAAAGCACATTATTCGCGCCAAAATCGGCGCGGATCAACCGGTCAATACCGTATTCGTGAGACGCCGTCCCACCGGCGAAATTTACACGCCGGAACTGGGCGCCGCCTTTCCAGGGCGCGACTGGATTCTGACGCGCATTTTATGGCTGTCCGGCTGCGAGGCCGGCTTCAACCGGCTGGGTGCGGTGGATACGATGCGCCGTTATATTTATATCCATGGCAGCCCGGATAGCGTGGAAATGGGTAAGCCCGGTTCCATTGGCTGCATTCGTATGCGGAACACTGATTTGATTGAATTGTTCGGACTGGTGGACGCTGGAACGAAAGTTGATATTAACGGCTGACATGTCCAGTTTTCGTGGCTTGGCGGGGACGATCACTTATGGGGGTTGAGCAATCTTTCGAAAAGATCTCCCATGGATTTTCGTGAGGATTCGAGCGCGGTATGCAGCGCTAG
>JBDTWQ010000018.1:0-17824 GCA_040006595.1 Nitrosospira sp. | reverse complement strand
CGATTTCACCGTTGCGCTCGACAGCGATACGCTTGCCCTGCAACACCATGTGCTCCAGCAATTGAGTGATATTCAGGACCGCGTCATCTTGATCCTGCTTTCGGGATCCCGCTTGAGGGGAAATGGGAAAATACTGCGGCTGCCCGTTGATGATAAGTCGCATTATTTCGAAAATTGCCTCGAATCGGATAAACTTGGGTCTCTGGTCATTGGCTGATTCTAGCATGTAGGTGCGCCTCAATGGTAGAACAGAGGCTGCAACGGAACTTCCTGAGCTTACGCCCCAAGGTCTGATCTGAGGAGGTGCATGAGGAACATATAACCACAAGCCATTGATCTTACGCTTGATAACCCATAATTCAAGCTTGTCACATCGCTCTATATCTGTAGCGGCTGTCGTTTTAATGCAACTTCCTCTTTACCGACGGTTATTTGTGTTGGATGGAGTTTTTCGAGATTTACGCGGATGAGTCGTGGTTGGGCACGTAACATATCATTCTCCTGTAATCGAACATTGTAGGGATTCCATGGCATTCCGGTGAATAACCAGAATGTTGCCCGATGTGTGAGCAAGATCAAAACAATGAACATTATCTTTTAACGGAATTCTCATGTTGCCAGCTTTTCTGCCTCAGAAATTTCTGGCGTTATCAGCTACATGATGCTCAACTTTGTACCTGCGGTGTGCAAAGCGTCGAGAAGGTCGCTCTAGCTCGAGTTTAGCTGATAATTACGGCAACATTGTCTTTTAACCCTATTCAATATCGACATAAATCGCGTTGCCGCCGTATAATTCGCGCTCAACGCGGGTGTAGCTCAATGGCAGAGCAGAAGCTTCCCAAGCTTACGACGAGGGTTCGATTCCCTTCACCCGCTCCACCTTCCCCCGCCTATGAACCCGTATCTCAAATGCGCACTTACCGTATTTGCTGTCCTAATAGCTCTGCTGATCGGCCTTGTCCTATATATCGCCGCCATCTTCGATCCCAATGCCTACAAGCCCCAAATCATCCAGCTGGTAAACGAAAAAAAACAGCGTGAACTTAAGCTCGATGGCGATATCAAGCTCACATTCTTTCCAAATCTCGGCGCTAACGTCGAAAATATCGCTTTGAATGAATATAACAGTGACAAGGAATTCGCAACAGCGGAGAATATTCTCGTGTCCCTCGCGTTGATGCCATTGCTCAAAAAACAACTTGTGGTAAATGAAATTACCGTGAAGGGGCTCAAAGCCAATCTGATTCGTTTCAAGGATGGCCGCATGAATATTGACGATTTGATTGCCAAAGGCGAAACATCTGAACAGTTCAAATTCGATATTGACCGTGTGCAAGTGGAAAAAACTACGCTTGCTTTCCGCGATGAAGCAAGTGATGAGCAATATATATTCACGGACGTCAATCTCAGGGCCGATAGGGCCAATGCTCGATCTCGCTCAATGAATGACGCAATTCGAAGCAACGTGAAGTTGACGTTCAGGATTGATCACCCCCATCAGGCAGAGATTAATCTAGCCACCAGCCTGGAATTCGGGTTGGTGTTGGATTTCAACAAGCAGCATTACGCCGTGGATGGTTTCCAACTGGAGGGCAAAGGGAAGGTTATGGGAATCGATAACCTTGTGATAAATTCCAAAGGTGATTTGTTTATCAAACCCGCTATGCATGAATTCGTCGCAAGCAAACTGACTCTCGGTATCACCGGATTAACCGGTACGAATAACCTCGACATCAAGTTTGATGCGCCGCGCTTGGGCCTCGCCGCAGGAAAGGTGACGAGTGATACGATTACTCTGGTAGCAAAGATGACCAACCCTGAAAGTAGCACCAACGGCAATCTCTCTCTTTCAGACATGGAGGGCACCGTAAGCGACTTCAAGAGCCGTGCCCTGACTGTTGAGCTGGAATTAAAAAAAGGCAATCTGGCCGTTAAAGCCATATTTGCCTCTCCACTTATTGGCAATCTGGATACCCGGCAGTTAAGCCTGCCGGATTTGGCAGCTTTTATCAACGTCAATAGTCCCGGTATTCCTGACAACGGCATTAACGGCAAGCTGCTAGGGAACGCCTCCGTGGAGGGTGTATCGCAGAACCTGCAGGCAACCGTCGCAGGGAGGTTTACAGACAGCAATATCAAAGCAAAACTGGCAGTGACTGGTTTTGTTCAGCCCGTCTTCAACTTTGACGTGGACGTCGATCAACTGGATTTGGATCGCTTTCTGCCACAGCAGCAAGGAGAGGAAAAACATACAGAAAAAGCAAAAAGTGCAAAAGGTTTAGAGGAATCGCTGGATTTATCCGTGCTGAAGGATCTGAAGGCCCAGGGCTCGATCCGTATCGGCTTGCTGAAAGCCACTAATGTCAAATCGTCCAGAGTAAAACTCGATATCAATACCTTATAAACTCAGCGTAACAAAACTTCCGACGGAATATGGAAGCTACCTCCCCATCGCCGCATTCCCACACTATGCCCCTATCATTCCAATAGCATGCCGACTTTCGCTGCCAAACTGATCCGTTGGCAAAAACTCCATGGACGTAGCAACCTCCCCTGGCAGAACACGCGCGACCCCTATGCTATCTGGGTTTCTGAAATCATGTTGCAGCAAACGCAGGTAACTACTGTTGTTCCCTATTACCTGCGGTTTCTGCAACGCTTTCCTGATATTGAAAGCCTTGCCTCAGGTTCTGCCGATGAAGTGCTGGCACTTTGGAGTGGCCTGGGTTACTACTCGCGTGGAAGAAATCTGCATCAGGCGGCATGCTTGATCGCCAGGGATCAAGGTGGCATATTTCCGCGAAATCCTGAAGTCATTCAACAACTCCCGGGCATTGGGCGCTCTACCGCTGCCGCAATTGCTGCGTTTGCGTATGGAGAGCGGTGCGCGATCCTTGACGGCAACGTCAAGCGCGTCTTTGCCCGTTACTTTGGGGTTGACGGCTACCCGGGGGAGAAGAAGAACGAAACGTTACTGTGGCAGAAAGCTGAAGAATTGCTCCCGGAGAAAGATAATGAGAAAAGTGATGAGGGTAAAATTGAGGTTTATACTCAGGCGTTGATGGATCTGGGTGCAACCGTTTGTACTCGCGGCAAACCCAAGTGTATAGCGTGCCCATTGCAACAGGATTGCATCGCATTTCGAGATAAGAGGGTGGACAGGCTCCCTGTTCCCAGGCCGAGCAGACCGCTACCGGAAAAAGAAACAGTTCTGTTGATGCTGATGAAACAAGGAAAGGTTCTGTTGGAAAAACGTCCCACTACAGGAATTTGGGGCGGGCTCTGGTGCTTGCCCGAAATGCCGGTGAGCAAAAACGCCATCGTATATTGCATCCAGCACTTCGGAATGAGAGTGAAGCCCTTGACGCACATGCCGCCATTGGATCATGCCTTCACCCACTTCAGGCTGAGAATTCATCCGCGACCGCTCCAAGTTGTATCCAATCCCTCCACTATAAAGACGCAAGGGCAAGACGGGACGATATGGGTAGCGCTTGACGACGCGCTAAAAGCGGCTATTCCCGCACCGGTCAGAAAACTACTCATGCAATATGGATGTCCACAATCAGCGCAATTACCCTTCGAAAAGCAACTGTGGTATTAAGCAATTAGTGTTCTTCGCAAATAACTCAGCAAACATCATCCTGAATCTACAAGTAACCGTTTTTTTAATTTAGTTATCATTCATTTTTCAGCTCAGCGCCGTGATCCGTAACGACTTTTTCCCCCGTCTGAACTTCATCTTTTTGGTGAATTCGCTACGCTGCCGGATTCAGGATAATGCATAACTGGCGGGAATGGAGGAAACATCAGCGCATGGAGTTGATGACGCGCAGGGAAATTGTTAGTGAAGAGGAGCATCGCCGCTGGAGTACGGCTATCACGTACTCGCTCAAACAGGGCTTTCCCTCGCTGCAAAAAAGTATAGTAGGATTTTGCTGGCCCCACCGCGGCGAATATGACCCCCGTCCCGCGATGGATTATCTCCAGATGCGCGGCGCAACGCTTGCGCTGCCGGAGATAGTAAATAAACATGAGGCACTGCGCTTTCGCAAATGGTGGCGGGAAGCGCCAATGAAAATCGGTGCTTATGATATCCCGGTTCCCGATAACACCGATCTGGTAACGGTTGACGCAGTGATAACACCAATGATCGGCTTCGATCAATTAGGTTTCCGGCTTGGATATGGCGGCGGATATTTTGATCGCACACTGGTTGCAATCGATCCACGGCCCCTGGCTATCGGAGTGGCGTTTGAAATTCTACGTCTGCACAGCGTCCACCCCCAGTCGCACGATATTCCAATGGACTTTATTGTAACCGAGGTCGGGATTTATCGGGTAACGTTAACCGGCCTGGTTTTAATTTCTACCACGGGGGGCGCTACGGAGAGTATCTTAAAATAGGGAGCAGTTTTTCCCAATGGACAAACTGATATCGAAGTCGCTCTACAGCACTACACCAGGCTAGCTTCCTGCGCCCCAACGCAGCATAAGGGAGTGATTCACCCCAAGATGATCGAGTATGCGCGCCACGACAAAGTCCACCACATCCTGCACATTCACAGGATGGTGATAAAAGCCCGGGTTGGCAGGCAGGATCACGGCGCCGCTACGTGCAAGTTTCAGCATATTTTCCAAGTGAATTGCGGAAAACGGCGTCTCGCGCGGAACCAGAATGAGCTTTCGGCTTTCCTTCAGCATTACATCCGCCGCACGCTCAATCAGCTTCTGGCTGAGTCCCGCAGCGATGGCGGCGAGCGTTCCCATGGTGCAGGGGCAGACTACCATCGCGTCTGCCGGATTGGAGCCAGAAGCCACTGGGGCAAACCATTCCTCGCGCCCGAATACTCGCAACTGGCCTTCAGCGGCGTTAAAACGATGCCTGAACAATTCTTCCGCTTCTTTGGCGCGAGAAGGCAGCACCAGTTGCATTTCCTGTTGTGCGACAATCTGCGCCGCTTGGGAATACAGCAGATAAACGCGATTGCCACTGGCTAGCAACAATTCCAGCAGACGTATGCCATATGGCATACCGGACGCACCGGTAAAAGCAAGTGTGATGGTTTTTGGTGTATCCATTAGGCGCTCACCGTTTATTTTTACTACATCCTGCGGTTCGACGACCTACGCGATTTGTCTTTTGTCAGTCGGGACGGCGACATCAAAAAAGATGATAGCTTCGCCGTGAATTCAACTCTATGAATCCAGCTCCCTATGCCGCACCAAAACCTGGTTGTTTCGTGCGAAATACCGCGCCAACCGTTCCACAAAGTACACGGAGCGATGACGTCCGCCGGTGCAACCAATAGCCACAGTCAGGTAACTGCGGTTGTCGCGAATAAAACACGGTAGCCAATCATCCACAAATCGCCTGATGTCATCAAACATGCGATTAACATTGTTATTCGCGTCAAGATATTCTATCACTGGACCATCTTTCCCCGTAAGAGGTCGAAGAAGCGCTTCATAATGCGGATTGGGAAGGCAACGAATATCGAACACCATGTCAGAATCCAGCGGAATGCCGTGCTTGAAACCGAACGACTGGAACAGGAGAGTCAGGCATGCATGATCGAGACCGATGAAGTCTCTGACCCATGCACGCAATGAACTGGCACTCAACTCACTGGTGTCTATGCGATTTGCTAGGTCGTGTATCTCACCCAGCATTTCGCGCTCCGACTGTATGCATTCGGGCAAGGTCAAACGGTCATCACTGAGCGGATGGCGACGGCGAGTTTCCGAAAAACGCTTTACCAGTGCATCGGTTTTAGCCTCAAGGAACAGGAGGTGCACATCCATTTCCTGCTGCCTTAAATCAGCCAACCGCTGCGGCAGCAGGTGTAAGGTCTCGCGACTTCGGGCGTCGATGCTGACGGCCACGCGTTGATGTCCAGATTCTTTTAAATAAAGCGTAACCTCTTGCAAAAGGTTTGCCGGAAGATTGTCGACACAATAATAGCCACTATCCTCCAGAACGGTAAGCGCAATACTCTTACCGGAGCCGGCGAGGCCGCTAATGACAATCAGTTGCATTTCTCAAAATGTAAGAATGAGAACGTCCTTGAAGATACCAATTCTCAACCTAACACAATTCACGGTTCGTTTTTCGTACTTTTATTATTTTCTTCATTCTCCATTTCCTGCTGATGCCGCGCGAGAAATTCTTGAGCGCTGTCAATACCTCGCAGCTGCAGGACACAATTACGCACTGCCGCTTCTACCAGCACGGCCAGATTACGCCCAGCGGCGACCGGAATGATAACCTTCCGAATATTGATTCCCAGAATATTTTCCATAACATCATTGATTGGTAGCCGTTCCAGGGAATTAAAATCCACGCTGCTGGGTTTTTGCAAGTGCACAATGAGTTTCATGTTTTTTTTTCGACGTACCGCAGTTTCACCAAAAATCGTGCGAATATTCAGCATACCCAATCCACGTACTTCAAGAAAATCACGCAGCATTGGAGGGCAGCGCCCCTCCAGGGTTTCCGGCGCAATGCGGTAAAGCTCTACTATATCGTCCGCGACCAGCCCGTGGCCGCGGCTCACCAGTTCCAGAGCCAACTCACTTTTGCCGACGCCACTTTCGCCGGTAATCATTACCCCCATTCCCAAAACGTCCAGCAGAACGCCGTGCCGGCTCGTAGAGGAGGCCAGCGCACGCCCAAGATAGGGACGCAGCAACCAGATTACCTCCAGACTGGGGTGGGGGGTACAGAAGATGGGAGTATGAGTGGAGTCTGCAAACTCCCTTATCGAGGCTGGCACGGCGGCGCCACCTGCAACCATGATGCACCATAGGCTGCTTTGCGCAAGCCGCTGCATATTCCGCTGCAGGGAATTGGGATCGAGCCGGTCGAGATAATCCGCTTCGGTATCGCTCAGTACCTGTATCCAGTTAGGATGGATGAAATTGAGATGGCCGATTACCCCTTGTGTAGACTGAGCGATGGCATCATCGTCGAGTTGCCTCCCACCACCATCCTTGCCGGCCTCCCAGGTCAGACCCAACTTTTGTCGCTTGTCTTCAAATAGCTGTTCGATGCTAATGTGGGACATTTGGCGTCCAATTGTAAACAAGTCGATACATCTCCCGTGAGTCCCTGCTTGTCAGCAAACTCTCACGGAAATTTTTATCACCGAACATTTGCGCCAGTTCACTCAGAATTTGCAGATGTTCGTTGGTTGCTTTCTCCGGCACCAGCAGGACGCATAACAGGTAAACCGGCTTGCCATCCGGCGCGTCAAATGGAATCGGCTTCTTCATGCGGATTAGCGCGCCAGCGGCTTCGCCCAGTCCTTTGATTCTGCCGTGTGGAATTGCCACGCCATGACCCAAACCAGTAGAACCCAATTTTTCGCGGATAAATAAGCTATCAAACACCTGACTTCGAGCAATATGCAAATTATTCTCGAATAATAGCCCAACCTGTTCAAACACGGATTTCTTGCTGTCGGCATTCAGGTCTACAATGACGTTCGATAACGGTAATAGCTGGGCAATAAGATTCATGAAGTGCGTGAGGGCGCTCGATTCGCTATAGCCCGGCACAAAAGTGCCGAGTTAGAGCGATCAATTGTGTTCTGACGTCTATGCGATGGAGAACAGAACTTCCCCCATATCCTTTCCATATTTTCTATTATCCCAAATCAGCTTCGGCTACTCGGGCACTTCCGTTTCCTGGTTCTTTAACGCACCATTATTTCGGTGACTTGTATTCTTTTCCTTGTGTCTAAGTATCTGTCGATCAAGCTTGTCCACCAGACTGTCTATAGAAGCATACATATCGAGGCTGTCGGTCTCGACAAAGATATCCTTACCTCGCACGTGCACATTGGCCTCAGCCTTCTGCCTGAGTTTTTCCACAGACAGAATCACCCTGACATCAATAACATGGTCGAAATGGCGTGTGATCTTGTTTATTTTCGAAGTAACATAATCGCGCAAGGCGGGGGTGATTTCCACGTGGTGCCCGGTAAGATTGAGATTCATCATGCCTCCTAAGCTTGGGTTAAAACGATTTACGAAGATTAACGGGAGGAATTTGAATGGACTCCCGATATTTTGCAACAGTACGACGAGCGACCACAATGCCTTGCTGTCCCAGGATTTCTGAAATCTGACTATCACTCAGCGGTTTTTTTGCATTTTCAGCATTTACCATTTGCTTGATTAGAGCGCGAATTGCGGTAGCAGAACAGGCGCCACCCGTATCAGTCGCCACATGGCTACCAAAAAAATACTTTAGTTCGAATATACCACGTGGAGTACGCATAAACTTCTGCGTGGTCACACGCGAAATTGTGGATTCATGCAAGTCGAGAATATCGGCAATTTCCCGTAATACCAGGGGGCGCATAGCGACTGCGCCGTGCTCAAAGAATTGGCGTTGGCGTTCGACGACGGCGGAGGATACCTTCAAAATGGTATCGAAACGCTGATGCACATTTTTGATGAGCCATTTGGCTTCATTTAATTGACTGGCAAGCCGCCGCGTAGAATCATCATGACAACGTTTAAGGATATCGGCATAGAGGCGGTTGATCTTGAGGCGAGGCATTGCCTCCGGATTAAGACTGGCTATCCATGACCCATTGATCTTTGTCACAATTACGTCAGGAATAATGTAACGAGCTACCGCGGAATTAAATGCCGTGCCCGGCCGCGGATTCAACCGAGTAATCATATGCTGGATTGAACGCAGGCATTCATCGTCGCAATGCAGCAACTTTTTGATTGTGGAGAAATCCCGCGAAGCCAGACTTTCAAGATGATTGTTAACCAGAAGCAACGCACGGTCGCGGTAAAGTGTGTGTTCCGGTAGCGCATGCAACTGCATGCTCAGACACTCTCTCAAGTTGCGCGCACCCACACCGGGCGGGTCCAGATGTTGCAAATATTCGAGTGCAATATGCAAATCATCAATGTCTATTTCAAGCTCAGCCGGCAACAAATTAACGAGTTCTTCCAAATCCTGAGCAAGATAGCCGTCATCATTCAGACTGTCGATTAGTAAACCTACGATTCTTCTGTCGCGCTCATTGATCTGACTAAGGCTGAGTTGGGAGTTGAGATGCTCCCGTAAACTGGGGGGCTCGGCCGCCTGCTGCGGAAAATCACGCTCATCATCGTCATCACGCGTGTTGCGAAAAGCGCCGTCGTCTTCGAACCAGTCTGATTCATCGGCCAGACCATTTGTTATGCTAGAGTCACTCTCGGTAGGAGGCCTCTCCATTGTTTCACCGGCGATCTCCAGCACATCCGCAGATAGCGGTTCCGACGGGGTATCGGGTAAGGTCACCCGATATTCAGCGGCATCACTTCCTATGCTGTCATCAAGTTCCAGCAGGGGGTTTTCCTGCACTATGCGCTCTATTTCCTGGTTCAGTTCAACCGTGGAAAGCTGCAGCAACCGTATAGATTGCTGCAGCTGGGGGGTAAGCGTCAAGTGCTGAGACAGCTTAAACTGGAGAGTAGGCTTCATAATATGGAAAAACAACAGTAAAGCAGATTCGTTTAGATCGAATCCCTATTTTCACAGCCGGAAATGTTCTCCCAAGTATACTTTTCTCACATTTTCATTATAAATGATTTCGTCAGGCTTACCGCTAGCCAATACTGTACCGTCGCTGATAATGTAGGCGCGGTCACAAATACCCAGTGTTTCCCTAACATTATGGTCGGTAATGAGGACACCGATATCGCGTGCCTTGAGGAACTGAATAATTTTCTGGATATCCAGCACCGCAATGGGATCCACGCCCGCAAATGGTTCATCCAGCAGAATGAAGCGGGGCTGTGTCGCCAGTGCCCTGGCAATTTCTACGCGGCGACGCTCGCCGCCGGACAAACTAATACCCTGGCTGGTACGGATATGGCTGATGTGTAGATCATGCAACAGATCGTCCAGACGCTGCTGCATTTCATCGGCTGTATAACTCTTCAATTCCAGCACTGCACGAATATTGTCTGCCACAGAAAGTCGCCGGAAAATTGAAGCCTCCTGAGGCAGATAGCTCAAGCCCAGGCGTGCACGCTGATGAATCGGCAACTGAGTCAAATCGCGCTCATCCAGATATATGCTGCCGCCATCCAGAGGCACCAATCCCACCATCATGTAAAAACAGGTGGTCTTTCCCGCACCGTTAGGCCCCAGCAGACCTACTACTTCGCCGCTATTGACAGAAAGCGACACGTCCTGCACCACAGTACGAGATTTGTAACGCTTTTTTAAATTACCAGCTCTGAGCTCACTCATTTGGGGGACGGTACTGCAAGGCTATTGACTCTCATCCTTCGGTTTTTCCTCCTTTTTCTTGGGCTGAATCACCGCACGCACTCTCCCATTGGCGTTCGTTTGAGTGCTCGTCCCATCGTTGTTGCTGGTTACCTGAAAAAACTCATTGATGGCATCGTAGGCAATATAATCTCCATGCACCTCATCCTGCCCTCGTTTCAATCTTGCCTTCTTGAAAAGCTGTACTTTGTCAGCCTTGCCATCGTATTCCATACGCTCGCTCCAGCCCTCGATGTATTCATCCATCCCATCGCGCTTCTGCCGGAAACTGGCGAGATTACCGAAAGCGGTGGCGTATTGGAAACCGCTGGCATCTTCTTTCACTGTCATCTTGTCAGCCCGGATGACTAGCGTACCCTGGGTAAGCACTACGTTGCCGATAAATGTGGCAAGCTTGTTGGCGTCCTGCACCGTGGCACGGTCGGCTTCCACATGAACTGGTTTGTCGCGATCTGCGCGCTCAGCCAGCGCAGGTATCAGAAACAGCATGCCCATAAAAAATATGACAAAACGCGATTTCATGCCGGCCTCGTGGATATATTAATAAATGGCGAAAAACGTAGTGTAGCGCGCCAGAAGTATCGCGACTTCTGAATTATTATTTTGAATCTGTAGGCAACAGTTTTCTGACACACCGATCAACGTGTTTTCTTATGGACAACTGTCACCTGTGACAATAAGTGGGTGAGCTGGGTACGGCTGCTTACTTCCATACCAACTGCGTTGATAACGGCATTCGTTTCGGTAATAACTACAGGCTTATCGGTTTTGGCGATGCCATCATCTGGAATGAGATGCAAAAAGCTGGTAGTCATGGTTGTCTCTCCGCGGCCTTTACCCGCACTCCGCAGTACTTTAACATTACCCGTTAGATAAATATCCTCACCGCTGCCGGACATCTTCGCCTGGTCCGCGTCCACTTGCATCGCCGGTTTACCAGGCTCGGTGTTGATAAAACGGGGTTGTTCCAGATCAGTGGTGTCGTCGTCCGGATAATGCAGCATTCTTTTCGCAAAAAGTACATGACGCGTAACACCATCATGATCCATACGAACAGCCGAAAAATTTTCTATCATATAGTCAGGAGCACGGCGTAATTCCCCTTCTTGCACGAGAGAAGGAGCCCGTACCGACTGGTTCAGCCAGAATATCAACGCCACCAGCAAGGCGAGTAGAACGAGAGGAAGCCTGGAAAACAGGCGACTGATCATTTGAGATATATTGCCAATTGAGCGTCCAGCGTGTCCTGCGCCTGCATTATCATTTCACATATCTCGCGTGCCGCGCCGCGTCCGCCTTCAAGACGGGTAACATAATCCACATGCTTTTTCACCAAAGCAGGCGCGGCAGGCACACAAATGGCAAGACCGCAACGCAACATTACCGGCAAATCTATCAGGTCATCACCCACGTAAGCGCAGGCGGAAGCATCCAGTTCCAATTTCTCCAGCAACGCTTCAAATACGGGGAGCTTGATTTTCGCACCCTGATAAACGAGCGTAACGCCCCAATCTTTCGCTTTCAAATCCACGCAGCGGGATTCTCTACCAGTGATGATAGCAACTTTGACTCCGCTCGCTTTGAGCATTTTTATGCCGTGACCGTCGTGGCTATTAAATGCCTTGATCTCCTCACCGCCATCCGTAAGGTAGAGACTTCCGTCGGTAAGCACTCCGTCCACGTCGAAGATAACTACACGGATTTTTCTCGCCTTTTCCAGTATGTGTTGCATCAATATTCCCGATATTTCCAACGGCCAAAACATTTTAATGATTAGTTGAGGCAACTATCACCGGTAACGGATGTATCTTATTCTGCCCCAGATCTGCACTGGCTTCGCTCCCATACCGACTGCCGCCTTTTTCCAGTTTGGCGGAGACATCGGATATGTTGAGGAAAATGACTAGAAGAAGCGAGATCGAATACCTTGACAGTGCTCGGTGAAAGCGGCATTGCTGTCTCACCTCGGACCAAGGATGCTGGTTCAGCTTACCCAGCAGCTTTTATAGACTCCCTATCAAATGAGGGATGGGAAGTGGCGTCAGCAGGACAACTCAGCGGGACAAGTATGTCCGTTTGGTGGAAAAAGTTTCCCCGCAAATCGACTATTGGTCTCATGGTATTTCCACTGGGGCGAAGCAGATAATTCTGATCCGATTCATAGGAGCAAATACTCAGAGGAACCTCATCAATTTTTAGGCAACGGAAACACCACCGACTCAACTACGCCACTCAATTCCTCTACCACCACCTCTCTTCCTGCTTGCCCCGCTCCTATCTGTCTAAGTCTTGATATGACTTCCTGCACCAGCACTTCTGGTGCGGAAGCTCCAGCAGTGATGCCGATCCGGTCTTTTTCCTCCAACCACCCTTCCTGCAATTGCTCGGCACGATCTATCATATACGCGTCCACACCGGCATTTCTTGCAACCTCACACAGACGGTTGGAATTGGAACTATTGGGTGAGCCAACTACAATTACCAGATCACACTGCTTTACCATCATTTTGACTGCATCCTGGCGATTTTGCGTGGCATAGCAAATATCGTCCTTTTTCGGTCCGGTGATTTTCGGAAAGCGCCTTTTCAACGCTTTGATCACCCGTGTTGCATCGTCAACCGACAACGTGGTTTGAGTGACATAAGCTAGATGAGTCGGATCTTTGACTTGCAAATTGTCGACATCCTCTTCTGTTTCCACCAGGTACATGCAAGGACCATCTCCTTCAGCCTGCCCCATGGTGCCTTCCACCTCCGGATGACCTTGGTGTCCGATCATAATGATCTCTCTTCCCTGCTCTCGCATCTTTGCCACTTCAATATGAACTTTGGTCACCAGCGGGCAAGTGGCGTCGAAAACCTTAAACTGTTGCGCCTCGGCTTCGCGCCGTACTTCATGGGAAACACCGTGAGCACTGAAGATCAGAATGCTGCCCACGGGCACTTCATCAAGATTCTCGACAAATACTGCCCCTTTTTTTTCCAGATTTTCCACCACGAAGCGGTTATGCACCACCTCGTGACGCACGTAAATCGGAGCACCATGCATAGCCAGTGCCCGCTCGACAATCTCGATAGCGCGATCTACGCCAGCGCAGAAACCTCTGGGATTTGCAAGTAATACCTTGATCATTGGTCGTTCTCCATAAAAACTATTTTCGTTTGAGCGCCGATCTGTGTTTTCCAACGCGCACTCCTTTACACATAGCGCAATAGTGTACCTTTAATCCATGACAAAATCTGATGAATCATTATACTAGCGGCTTATCTGAGTTAAAGAAATCGGCTACAAAAGCGTCTGGCTGTTCCATATTTCACCGCTTTTTTCGACCAATAGAACAACTATTAGCCTGCAAAATCCTCAGGTCTTCCCCAGTCACTTTTCGCTTCGATTCTTCGAGGCCGACCCACCGCCAGACATTCGTATATTCTTCAAAAGAGTTTCTTCTCAAAAAATCCCGATTCCATTCACGGAAATCTTGAGAACCTACCTGCATCATTTATAGGTAGTATTTCCCCGGATCATCTTCTTTCCTTCGCTTGACCGAACCCTCTCCAACTGCGTGCAAACTGTTTTCGCAGCCTGCAGCATACGCGGCGTCTGCCGGTGCATGAGATCGGGATGCACAAAAAATAAATGATTGCTCTTGACCGCGCTGATGCGGGACAACCGCCGCAACCGCTCCTCAGTTTCAGCGAACTCAAGCGATACATTGCTTATGATCGCCTGAGGATCGACTTCCAGCAAGTCTTCCGCGGATATCACCGGTGTCAAGGAAGGCGCGGAAGCAAACACATTGATACCGCCGCAAACATTGATGATATCGCTCATAATATGATTACCATTCACCGTCATCAGTGGCTGATGCCAGATTAACTGGAATACCCTTATCTGTTGACCACCGCCATAGCTGCGTTTGATTTGCTGCAATTCCGTTTCGTAAGCTCTCGCTGCCGGTTCTGCTTGTGCTGACGTCCCGGTCAACTTGCCGGTCATCCGCAATAATCGCGATACGTCTTCCAGCCTGGTTGCTTCGATGGCAAAAACGGTTAGGCCCAGTTTCTCCAGTTTCTCGATATCCGAAGCAGTATTGCCGCTGCGCCACGTAATTACCAGATCAGGCTTTAATGCAATAATTCTCTCCAGATCCAGACTGGACGAATCCCCAACATTCGGAATCGACTTAGCGGCTTCAGGATAATCGCTGTAACGGACGACACCAACAAGTCTGCCGCCTGCCCCGGCAGCAAACACCAGTTCGGTGATATGGGGGGAAAGCGAGACGATACGTCTAGCAAAATGATCTAGCCTGATGCTGCGTCCGCGATCATCGGTCACGCTAAAAGGCGAGGCCTCCTTTGCCATGTTAACAGCGCCAGCGACGTCAACAGAAGTCAACGGAAATACCGGAAATACAACCAGCAACGCTAAAACGCTGCGCCACATCTTATTGAAGGCACCTCTATTCGTATAACCTGGAAAAAATATTTATGGTCAAACCAAAAAGGATATCTGCGTAGTTAATTCTAGAATTCAATCCGATTATGCAATGAAACGAACAAACGAGAAATCCGTGAAAGGCACTGCAAATCCGGGGCTGTGAGTCGTTTAGAGCTTACAGACTATGTATCCTGATAATGACTGGCCAAGACCACGCGTTGTTCGTAGGCTTCTCGCGCAATACGGACATCGTCCAGAAAAAGCGGCAACTCCCTGATCAGTAATGCCTGCGGTCCATCTACAAGCGCCTTACTCGGCACTGGATGAAAGTCTACCAGCACCATGTTAGCGCCTGCGATCACGCCTTGGGCGGTAGCATGCATGATATCAAGTATGCCATCCGGCGAAGAAGTGCGCGCGCCGACCGAATGCGAAGGATCGATACAAACTGGCATGCGTGTCAGGCGCTTGACCACCGGCACATGGGCAAAATCTACAAAATTACGGTGGGGGTCTGCCATGTTGGTTTTCATACCACGCAAGCCAAAAACGACTTTGCGGTTGCCCTCGGAAGCCAGATATTCCGCAGCATTAAGTGATTCGTCCAGAGTAATGCCAAAGCCGCGCTTGATTAATACCGGAAATTCCTGCTGACGTCCGACAATTTTCAGCAGTTCAAAGTTTTGCGTATTGCGTGTGCCGATCTGGAGCATGACACCGGTGGCATTCCCTGTCCGGTAGAGCGCCTCGCAAATTTCTTCCACGTGGGATTCATGGGTGATTTCCATGGCAATCACCTTGATGCCATATTTCCCGGCCAGTTCGAACACGTAAGGCAAACAAGCTTTACCGTGACCTTGAAACGAATACGGGCTGGTACGCGGCTTATATGCACCCATACGAGTGCATACTTGTCCATGGTCGCGTAGCGCCTGCATCATTAACTCAACATGCTCCAGCGTATCCACTGCACATAGTCCGGCGAATACATTAAGCGTATCCTGGCCGAAGCGCACTCCGTTATAGTCGAAGTGAGTAGGCCTGTGATCATCCTTATGCCGCCCGAGTACGCGATACTCCTCCGAAATCCGGACAACCTGCTCGACGCATGGCAGGCTCTGCATATCCTCGATGGGCAGTGCCTTGGTGTTTCCGATCAGATACACCTCGGTGAGCGTCTGCTCAACGCCGACTTCGCTATGCACACGCGTGGAAATACCCGGCAAATTAGCTAGGTGTACCAATAACTGTTTGTATTCGGAACTGTCAGACCGGGTATCCGGGCTCAGGACAAGAATCATGGAATAGTCGGGTGTCGGGTGTCGGCGGCCAGCGCGATAGCGCGGCATAAAAATTGAATTCTAACCGAAAAAACCAACGCTTGCCATGCAATTGAATATGGCGTTTAATAACTTTCCATGCCAGGACAGGCTCCACTCTGCATGGATTTTGCTGTTTTTTTTTCATCCTCCAGATGAACTACGATGCCAACTAAAACCATTCCGCCGGACAGCAACAAGCTGGATCGTATTGTCGCCGAAGCACGGCGCAACCGGGACCAACGGAATATGACCTATCGCGAACAAGCGCTCAGGATTTATCCATGGATCTGTGGGCGATGTGCACGCGAGTTCACTCGGGCGAATGTCCAGTTGCTTACGGTACATCATAGAGACCACAATCACGACAACAACCCAGCCGACGGCAGTAACTGGGAATTGCTATGCATATACTGTCACGAAAATGAGCACGCCCGATACCTGGATAATGCCGGACGTGATAAATCACCGGGCAGTGAGCGGAAAACCCAGGCTACGTACAATCCATTTGCAAATCTTAAAACCTTGCTGAAAGACAAAGAGTAGTCATGCGATCGAAATAAAAACAGGCAAACTCATCACCTTGTTTATCCATGACAGAACAAAACTCAAAATACAAAACTCACGATCTTCCAGCCTTTCCACCCGCAATTTTCCTGATGGGGCCTACAGCAAGCGGGAAAAGCAGCGTTGCACTGGAAATCGCCAGGCACTTACCAGTGGAAATCGTTAGCGTGGATTCAGCTCAGGTCTATCAGCATATGAATATCGGTACCGCCAAACCCGATGCAGAATCCATGGCGGCGGTGCCCCATCATCTCATTAATCTGATTGCACCTCACGAGCGCTATTCCGCTGCGCAATTTGTTAATGATGCGCTTGTTGCAATGCGCCAGATTACGGAGCGAAATAATATTCCGCTGCTGGTTGGCGGTACCATGCTTTATTTTCGGGCACTGCTGGAGGGGCTTTCTGAACTTCCCTCCGCAAACATCGGCATACGCACGCTAATAGAAACCAGGGCCGAAGAGCATGGCTGGCCCGCACTGCACAATGAGTTGCTACGGCTTGATCCAGTCAGCGCAGCACGGATCCAGCCTAGCGATAGCCAGCGCATCCAGCGCGCGCTGGAAATATGTTATCTCACCGATAAACCCATGTCGGAAATTTTAAAGAAACCAAGACACGTTTATCTTCCGTTCCATGTGACGAGGATTGCCCTGATTCCCAGCAACCGCGAGGTACTGCATCAGCGCATTGCACAACGCTTCGAGAAAATGCTTGAGTTGGGATTGATCGATGAAGTCCGCGCAATCCGTGATAAATTCTGTCTAAACAACCACAGCCCTTCAATGCGCTGTGTTGGGTACCGGCAGGTGTTGATGTATCTTGACGATGAAATCAGCCTGGGAAAAATGCGCGAAATGGCACTAGCCGCCACGCGGCAATTGGCAAAGCGGCAACTCACCTGGCTGCGTCCTATGAAAGGAGTAAAGGAATTCGACTGTCTGTCGGAAAATTTGTGGGAACAAGTGCGCGGGCATCTGCTTGAAGCGGGTCTGGAAGCTGCGGTTTCATAATCATGTCATTCTCCGCATATCAATGCCAGACCCGATTGTCAGTTTTAAATCAACTCTAACTGGGGGAAAACAGTATGAATGATAAATATAGATTGGTTATTCTTACCGCAACCTTGATCGGCGCTCTCTCCATCGCCGGTTGCACAAAACCCGAGGACAGGGTACATGAGTCCTGGGT
>JBDTWQ010000017.1:0-3245 GCA_040006595.1 Nitrosospira sp. | reverse complement strand
TACAAGGATCAGCAGGAAAAATTGTCCGAGAAGGAGCTGAGTACTTACGGCTTCCTGGGTTATCCCTTGCTGCAAAGCGCGGATATTCTCATTTATCGCGCCAATCGCGTTCCGGTAGGGGAAGACCAGGCGCCACATATCGAGTTTACCCGCGAGATCACACGCCGCTTTAATCATATTTTCGGGAAGGAAGCGGGGTTCCGGGAAAAAGCCGAGTTGGCGATAAAAAAGCTTGGTTCCAAAAAATCCAAAGTCTACCGGGAGTTGCGAAATCGGTATCAGGAGCACGGCGACGATGAGGCACTAGCCGCCGCGAAGTCGCTGCTGGACGAGCAGCAGAACTTGAGCATGGGCGACCAGGAACGGTTATTCGGCTACCTTGAGGGTGGCGGCAAAATGATTCTCTCTGAGCCTGAAGTCATGCTTACCCACGCATCAAAGATGCCGGGGCTGGATGGGCAGAAAATGTCTAAATCCTATAACAACACCATAAACCTGCGGGAGGATGAGGCCAGCGTCATAAAGAAGATCCGGACGATGCCAACCGATCCCGCACGTGTCCGGCGCAGCGATCCGGGCGATCCTGCCAAATGTCCGCTGTGGCAATTCCATCTGGTTTATTCGAATGAGGAAACCAAGAAATGGGCGTATAAAGGCTGCACCACTGCGGGTATTGGTTGCCTGGATTGCAAGCAACCAGTTATCGACGCGATACTGGCGGAGCAGAAACCCATGCACGAGCGTGCGCGTATGTACGAAGAAGACCCTACACTGGTACGCAATATCATCGCAGATGGATGCGAGAGAGCCGATAGGCTGGCGCAGGAAACCATGCGTGACGTCAGGGAAGCAATGGGGCTGGATTATTCTTGACGCAGTGAAGCTAGCATGGTGCGTCAGAAATGTTGCTACTTAGAATGCCTGAATTGGTCAGGCAAGGCGTGAGGAGCGCATATTATTCATATGTAACGGCAGGCAACGCAGCATGGCGACTAGACTATCCAGTCATTTTTAACGTCCCGGTTCCGGTTACTGATTTTGAATCTGCTATGTAACAATATCTCAGACGAACTACGCTGAATGAACGATTTCCTTTATCCTGCCGTCGCTGGTCCCGTCGCAAAAATCCACGGTGAACCGTTGAGCGAGATGCCGCGGGATTTATATATACCGCCGGATGCGCTGGAAGTATTTCTCGATACTTTTCAAGGTCCCCTTGATTTGCTGCTTTATCTCATTCGCAAGCACAATCTGGACGTGCTGGACATCCCCATGGCGGAACTCACGCGACAATATATGACCTACGTCGAGATGATGCGCGCCAATCAACTGGAGTTGGCAGCGGAATACCTTCTGATGGCCGCGGTGCTAATTGAAATCAAGTCACGGATGCTGCTGCCGCGGCCTGTTGCAAGGGCTGAGGAGGATAATGATCCACGCGCTGAGCTGGTGCGTCGTCTGCTGGAATACGAGCAGATGAAACTTGCAGCACGGCGCATTAATGAATTGCCGCAGGCTGAAAGGGATTTTTCTCGGGCACAGGTATGGATTGATCAGGCGGCGGTTAAGCGCTTGCCGGATGTCAGCATGGATGATCTGCGTAACGCCTGGCTTACGCTGATCGCGCGCTCGCAGGCAAATCGCCACCATCGTATCACTCGGGAGGAGCTTTCGGTTCGCGCGCACATGAGTCGCATTTTGCGTCAATTGCACGGACATAAATTCGTTGAGTTCGATAAATTGTTCAGCTCCACCGCCCCTGTGGCAGAAGTGGTGGTAACTTTTCTTGCGTTGCTGGAGCTGGTCAGGGAAAATCAGGTGGAGGTCACTCAATCTCAATCTTTCGGAACCATTTATGTCAGATCAATCAGTTTCCTTACCAGCGTCTAGCTCGTCTGGATTATCAAATCCGGGTGAAATTAAACGAATTCTGGAAACGGCATTGCTTACCAGCCAGGATCCGCTGCCGGTATCCGAACTGAAAAAGCTGTTTGACGAAGAGCTTAGCGCAGAAGTGCTGCGCAGGTTGCTCGAAGAGTTGGCGCACGATTGGGACTACAAAGGGGTGGAGCTGGTGAATGTTGCCAGCGGGTGGCGCTTCCATGCGAGACCTGAAATGCAGAAATTTCTTGACCGGCTCAATCCGCAGAAGCCGCCGCGCTACTCGCGCGCGGTGCTGGAAACACTTGCTATCATCGCTTACCGCCAGCCGGTAACGCGCGGCGATATTGAGGAAATCCGCGGTGTCGCGGTCTCCGGTCCGGTGCTTAAAGCGTTGGAATTGCGGGGCTGGATAGGCGCCATTGGACATCGCGATGTTCCGGGTAGACCAGCTCTGTACGCGACCACCGCAGATTTCCTCAATGATCTTAATCTGCGCTCTCTGGAGGAATTACCTCCGTTGGAGGAACTGGGGTCGCTACTTGAGTCAAATGGAAGTATGGAATTGTTACCTGCGCCCGAGCTGGCAGCGGCCACTGACCATACTGAGGTAATGCCGCTTTTGCAAACGTCCGTGGATGCGGAGCAGGATAAGGTCGCTGATGACATTCTTACGCAGCAGCGAAACTTGGTTGATAGATGAGGGCGAAACGGGGTTAGTTTATGCGAACAATTCTGGTGGCGAATCCCAAGGGGGGGTGCGGCAAAACCACGCTGGCAACCAATCTGGCCGCTTATCTTGCCGGTCAGAATCTGCGGGTTGCGATGTGGGATCTGGATCGTCAAAAATCATCGTTGGATTGGCTCGCGTTACGTCCCGCCGAGTTGCCGAGCATCGCCAGCCTTGATGCGGAACGTGATGAAATTCATCCAGATATTCCCGAAAACAATGATTGGCTTGTACTGGATTCCCCAGCGGGCATGCACGGCAAGAATCTTGCCCACGCATTGAAGCTTGCGCACAAGATCATCGTACCCGTGCAGCCGTCGGTATTCGACATGTCCGCCACACGGGATTTCCTGGATCAGCTGATGGAAGAAAGAACTGTGCGGAAGCACAAAACTTTTATCGGCATTATTGGGATGCGTGTAGATCCCCGTACCCGGGCTGCTGCTACGCTGGAACAATTTCTTCAGCAGTATGATCTCCCTGTTCTCACTTATCTGAGAGATACCATGGTATATGTCAATGCTGCTTTCAACGGCAAAGGTATTTTTGACCTGCCGCACTACCAGGCTGAACGCGATCTGGCGCAGTGGCAACCGCTCATTGAATGGGTAAAGGCTTAGGGTGCAACCTTAGG
>JBDTWQ010000016.1:0-8622 GCA_040006595.1 Nitrosospira sp. | reverse complement strand
GCTTAAGTAGGATTCTGGCGATTTGAATATGGAAGTTAAAAGTAATTACTGGCAAAATGCGGGCTGCCGAAAAAAATGCCGTGCCCCGACGGATCAGTCGTCTCACGTGGAGTGTCGCCACGTTTAATGATCTGTGAAGACTGGCCATGCAAGTCGCGGACGAAACGCCTTATCTGCTCTTCTCCCATGACACTTAACAAAAATTGAAAGGTTTATGAATCTTATTATCCAGGGACTTGAGGTCCAGAACCACGATTTAAGAGAACTGGCAAAGCTTGCCGGCGCCAATCATATCGAGCGTATCACCGGTCAGGCTTTCCGGCTGAAAAATGCGGACCAGCGGGAAAACGTAGCGGAATATTGCGCCGATGCGAAACTTGATTTTGCTTTTGTGGAGCAAACGGCGCAGCTTGCCAATTTTGGCCTGGTGGCCATGGATATGGATTCGACGCTGCTCGCTATCGAATCCATTGACGAAATAGCCGATATGCATGGCGTAAAGCCGCAGGTGTCCGAAATTACGCATAGAACCATGCGGGGAGAAATTGTCTTTGCCGAAAGTTTGAAGCAGCGCACGGCATTGCTGCAAGGGCTGGACCAGAATGCATTGCAGCACGTTTACGATGAGCGAGTGCGATTAAGCCCCGGTGCGGAAAAGATGCTGCAACGTATGAAATCAGTAGGCATCAGAACAATGGTCATTTCTGGCGGTTTTACCTTTTTTACCGATAGAATAAAAATAAAACTAGGGCTCGATTACGCCGCCGCCAATACGCTTGAAATCGTGGATGGCAAACTTTCCGGGAAAGTGCTGGGGGAAATCATCGGTGAGCAAGGAAAAGCCGATGTGCTAAAACGCGTGCGCGAGGAACTTGGGTTGAAGCGGGAGCAAGTCATTGCTATCGGCGACGGCGCCAACGACCTCAAAATGCTCTCAGAAGCCGGCGTCAGCGTCGCCTATCATGCCAAGCCTATAGTGCAGGAGAAGGCTACTTACGCAATAAATCATGTGGGCCTGGATGGGGTAATCAATTTGTTCGGCTAGCTTGGTCACCTTGCTGTGTGAACGGGTGATTACACAAATTGAACATTCTGATGGCCCGATGATAATCTCATGTAAAAAATGGAATTTAAAAACTAAATGCAGCTTCAACAAGATATGTGCGTTGTGGATATGGGTGGAAAACAAATGCCTTATCGTTGTTCAGGTTGGTTATGCCAAACGAGACTCGACTTTTCAAGCCGTTTTGCAATTTAAACCGATAGCTGGTTTTGAAGTCCATGAAAAAGAAATCGCTCTGAGTGCCAAATACGTTGTTTACATGATCCCTGTTATCGAGATCATTAAAGGAATCACTGGTATAACGGCCGGAAAGCGAAATATCCCAAGCTTCCGTAGCATTGTAAGTACCAAAAAAATTCGCACGCCAATGCGGTAAGCGAATACGTTGTTTACCAGTAAGATCGAAATCCGCTCGCGTTCCAGTGGGATCGGTGAAGTTGACGATAGGTCCCTTATCTACCTTCGCATTCATCCATGTGCCATTGAATATAAAATCAAATTTCGAACCCAGGATTCGCCGTTGATCAAAAATAAGCTCAACACCGGTCGTGCTGGTCTGATCGATATTTCGGAACGAATTCTGTATTACTCCGCTTAAAAGTGTTTGTACCTGCTGGATGGCGTCCTTGATATCGTCGCGAAAAACATTTACGCGGATATAGCCCCTGGGGAGCCCATACTCCATCATAAAGTTGTGATGGACACCATTTTCTGGTCTGAGCAGCGCGTTGGCTTGAGTAATGCTCTGAGGCAAGTTAAGTGATTGAAACAATTCCGCGATAACCGGAAACCTATGAGCCCGGCCAAAAGAATAACGGTATTTCCATGCCCCTGGCTCATAGCCCAGTGAAAACTTGGGTGAAAGTGCCGATATCTCACGATCCGGTACAGAAGTACTTACAGGACTATTCGCCGACCCGCTTCCCACTACACCATTTGTGGCTGACCACCATTCCTGGCGTGCCCCGACTGTTACGTCCCAGCCTGGCAGGAAACGATATGCTGACTGCGCAAAGATTGCATGAGTTGAAGTCTGACCATCATTATTTCGGTTAGTCTGCAACGCGCCGCGTGTAAGAGTAGCGTAATCGGTCAGGGAATACTGCCGGAAGCTCAGGTTGTATAGATCAAAGTGGTATCCTCCCAGCAGCGAGATCTTCTCATTGCCAAGTAATGCCGGCGTGCTCAGCTTGAGATCGTAATTCAGCCAACTGAACTTCTTAAAATCCTGGAGCTGGCCCGCCCCGGTATTTCCCGGGTCATTGCGATTGAAAAAAGCGGTGGCGCGAATATCTTTAAGAACATCAAAATTGCTGATTGTCGTATCGATATGCCAGTTCGGAGTAAGGGCGCCACGAAGCTGCAAGCCAAGATTTAATGTTTCCCGCTTATCCGCGTTTGCACCAAAAAGATTACGTGTGACATCAAAGGATGAACCGTTAAAAGTAGCGTTTGGGAGGTCGCCGCCACCCCAGAACGGTTGACCGGTACCTTGCTGCAAATAGTTTTTAGGATGATTCCCATTCCGTGTACGATCCTCGTAGGCTACAGTAAAAATGGCTTGAAGATCAGAAGTGATGTCATATCCAAGCTTGCCCTTAAAGAGTTGAGTATTCACTTTTTCTGGGCCGGTATCGCCATAAATAATGCTGGGTGTACCGCGTGCATCAGGCGTGCGAATGCCGCCCGTAACGGCAGTCTGGGCGTCGGGAACTCCGAGACCGGTATTGTCGATAAAATAACTCATGGGATGACTCTGGGCTTCCAGGCGGTTGTAAGCCAGGAACACCGACAGCTTGTCATGAAACCGATTGCCATAGGATACGTATTGCCGATCTCCTATGAACGTTCCTTTGTCTGGTCCATAAAGCTTGTACGGTTGAATAAAGAGGCTGGTTTCAACATAGAACTCCTGCTTGCGCGGCATACGCGTTTTTATATTTACCACGCCCCCGATCGAGTTGCCGCTATATTCCGCCGAGAAGGGCCCATACACAATATCAACAGCGTCTATCTCATTAGGACCAACCATTGACCAGCGTGGCGCGCCATTAAAAGACGCCTGTAGAAAGTTATGCAGTGGCAAGCCGTCAGCATATACCATATTGCGCGCGGTCGAGAACATGTCGGCCCCGCGGATACCCAGGACACCATTGGGATCTCCGACATAACGCTGGCGGATCTGTAAGCTGGGCTGATACTTGAGTACCTCTTCCGTAGTTTGCGCGTTCTGACGCTCGATCTGCGTTCGCGTGACACGGGTAGAAGGTGAAGTGTAATGTGAGTCACGTTCGACTTCGCCTGTAACAACCATTTCCTTGAATACAACTTCCTTTTCCTTATCCACTACCGGCTTGTCGTTGTTTTTATCTCTGCCCTTATCATTCTCCTTATTCTGGTCAATGGCTTCATTTGGCGCTTTTTTCCTGGCAACACCAGGAGGTGGAGTCGGAACTGGAGCCGCGTTCTGCGCCACATGACTCATATTTCGACTCGATGAGATGGATTTGTCCGGCTGCACGGTTAGCCCGTCGATACCGCCAATCGACTGGAATGTTTTGGATGCTTTGGCGGCCGGCTTGCTTTCGACGGAATCCGTAACAATCTTTTCCGGAAGAGGTCCTGTTGGGTATTCCATATATGCGGCCGCCCGGATGGAAGGCGCACAAAGCAGACTCGCCGAGGCGAGAAGGATAAGTTTCATATTATTTGTTACTTCCTCGCCTGTTTCTTATTGAATAGATAACCAGCTTATGCATGCTGTTCCGGGTACGTACTTCATATGCCACTTCTTCAAGGCTTCAATTTTTTCCCGAGAACAGACTACATTACGCAATCACCGGGATCAGATCGGGATTAAGCCGGATCATCTTGCCGAGACGACCCGCTCAAACGGTAGAATACGCAAGCCTTCCGTTGCCGTATTCCACACTATCAACACCTTTTTGCCATCAATCAGCGGTACTGGATAATCCGTCGCCCCGGAGGACTCCATCAAACCCTGCGGTTCACTCCAGGACGCACCGCCATCATTCGAATACATCAACTGCGCAGAATAGGAGCGTCCATCAAACTCCCGCCAGGTGAGGAGGATCGTTCTGCCTTCCGCAGCCACCGAAGCGTGATTTGCCTGGGATGCAGGATTGCCGATGGACAGGGGCTGCGATTCCCAGCCGCTGTCGATACGTTTGTAAAATAGTCCTTGACGAGTCTTGCCATTGGTAAACCAGACCAGATGCAACTGACCGCGGCCATCAGTCGCGATGCCTCCTCCGTTGTGCGGACAGGCATCAATTTGCCACTCATCATCCGTGGCACGGCGTATGCCGCCTTTATCCACGTTTGCAATAGCGAAATCGCGCGTATTGGTACCGAAAATATTCCGCCACAAGGCTACCGGGCCTTCCCTCGTCCACGTGAGCCCAATGCGGCAACATTCGCAGAGATGTTGCTGGAATCTGAGGTTTGTCCCAAAACTCGCTCCGTTATCGCTGGATTGCGCGGTGTAAATTGATACCCCCGAGAACGCTTCGCCTTTTTCCTTTGCCGCATCCCGGTCACGCGCGTCCAGCCATGCCACCACGACTCTGCCAGTGCCATCGATTACCAGCGAATCAAAACGATGACTGGTAAGGCGGCTATCATCGTTCAGGGTGATGGGCCGGGAAAAGGTTTGGCCTGAGTCGGTCGAACGTACGAAACGAACATTGCCGGAGTATTTTTGCGGCAGCGACTGTATCCAGGTCAGCAGTACGGTGCCATCACGCGCAACGGCAATCTTGGGGCGATTCTCTCCGTCAGCCGATATGTTTTCCGGCTCGGGTGTGACGACTACCGGACTGGAGAAATTCGCTCCATTATCATCAGACCGGGAAACCAGCAACCGCTGGTTCTCAACTCTTGCCAACCATAAGCGCCCGTTCTTATCCAATGTTACGCCCACACCCAACGTCGTCTTGGGGGGCCGGGGTTTCGCGTCTTGACCTTCCGTGGCCGGATCCGGGTGATTCGCGTGTGCGGTGACTGAAGTGCCCAGCAAGAAAATGGCCACAATACTGAAAATCCACCGCTGTTGCATAACTTCCTCCCATAACAATACCGGGCTGCGAGAGTAAACTATTTCCCGAAGTATGAGAATGTGGCAAATTGTCGCACCCTTGCGTCATGCTTTGATTCCAAATTCCAGTAGTCGCGATCCATTGATTTTTACTGGCCGTTGCAGGTAGACAATTGCGGCTAGCGCGGAGAATAAAAAAATATCCTACCTTCTCATTTCCTGTTTGTACCGTTGCCAAGCCGCTTCTTTCTTAAGCACAACGTCAACCGCTCGCATGACGCTGACTACATCAATTTGCTTCTTGCTATGCTCAATGCGTCCGGTCAGGGTAATGTCCGGGCGCAGCTTGCCGCGCTGGTAGAGCGACCATATTTCCGGTCCATAATCAGTGGTGATCAGCTCTGGGGCAAAGCGGCCAAAGTAGCCGGTCAGGTTTTCAATATCCCGTACGAGTATACTTCGGGCGTTGTTGTTGGCCGCGGCGCCAATGGCCTGGGGCAGGTCAATGATGACAAGTCCGTCGCTGCCGGCAAGCACATTGTATTCAGACAAATCGCCGTGGACGACCCCCGCACAGAGCATGCGAACAACCTGCCTGACGAGGGTACGATGGTACTCACGAGCTTGTTCCGCCGTTAGCACCAGATCATTGAGCCGAGGGGCTGCATTGCCATTGGCATCGGTCACCAATTCCATCAGCAGCACACCCTCAAAAAAATTATAGGGTTGCGGCACACGCACGCCAGCGGCGGCAAGGCGGCACAAGGAATCCACTTCAACACTCTGCCATGCATCTTCCTGCGCCTTTCGCCCATAGCGGGTGCCTCTTTCCATGGCGCGGGCGCGGCGGCTGTTTCTCTCTCCGCGGCCTTCAGTGTAATCAACACTCTTGCGGAAACTGCGGATGTTGGCTTCTTTGTATACTTTCGCGCAGCGAATATCCTGCCCGCAGCGGACCACGTAGACCAGGGCTTCCTTGCCGCTCATGAGCTGGCAAATGACTTCATCGACGAGGCCCTCTTCGACGAGCGGTTCAATTCTTTTCGGGATTTTCATGGTCATTTATCCGAGCCTGCAACATTTGCTGCAGACTACTCATATCCTTGTCAATTGAGTTAAAAGGAATTTCCCTGTGCTATTACCGACATATTTGAATAAAACTGGCACGCTGCTTTCTCAAGACCGCCTGTATCTTGCTAACTTGCTGCGATTCCAGACCGCATCCGGAAGCGATCTGTCTCTCGCAATCCCTATTTTTTGTATCCCTGAATTTTCCAGACTTGCTGGGGTCGCTTTGCTTGCGATACCCTCGCGGTCGAAACAAAATGCCGCCGATAGAAATTTGAACAACGTACTTTCTCTCAGTTTGGTAAACATACCTGTCTCCTTGGCTGCCGTGCAGAAATCGGTTAGTTGATTGAACCTGAATCCGGCAGTTGACCGCTCATTTATCAGGTTATAACCATGATAAATAAAAATATTTATTGCTATTTGACCCTCACCTTTCGGGTGAGCCCGCTACGGAGTAGATCGTATAGTTTTTATGGCGCAGGGTAAAAACCACACCCTCCACCCGTCCAACTGCCGGATTTAAGTTGAATTGTAGAGAGGGAAAATCCGCTTGGGAATGTGACATATTGTCGCGCGACAATATGTCACACCCGACATTTACCCTAACTCTGACGAGAGTAACGCTTCAGGAATAGAACGTTATCGGATGATTTGATGGATATCCCACCAGATTGAAAGTTCTTCCGTATGTAACGCTTTCGTTACGATAGTGTGGAAAAACCACGAGAGCCGGCTTGCATTGCACAAACCTCTAGGCACCGCTGCTATCATGATGCTCGCTACTCACCCACTTCTGTACCACCAGGCTGCCCACCATATCCCCTTCGACATTAACCGCCGTGCGGAATGCATCCAGCAGGCGATCGATAGGCAACAGAATGGCAATAGCCTCGGCAGGCAGACCAACCGACTGTAATACCATCACCATGGTCACCATGCCTGCGCTGGGGATGCCTGGTGCGCCCATTGAGCCGATCATGGCGGTAAAAAACACGATCATCTGCTGCATGAGATCAAGTTCGATACCTGCCAGATTGGCAACAAACAGAGCAGCGGCCGCCTCATATAAGGCGGTACCATCCATGTTGAGGGTGGCGCCCAATGGTACGACGAAGCCGGCAATATCGCGTTTAACATGCAAATGCTGTTCCACGCAGCGCAGGGTAACTGGCAAAGTCGCAGAACTGGAACTGGTGGCAAAAGCCGTCACGAGCGCTTCGCGTGCACCGCGCCAGAATTTGAGCGGCGTCATGCCCGTGACCAGATAAAGAATCAGCGGCAGTACTACCATCCCATGCAGCAGCGTGGTGCCCACCACCACCACGATAAATTTTATTAGCGTGGCAAGGAGGGCCGTATCCTGAGTGGCGACCAACTGCAGCAGGAGAGCCATGATGCCGAGTGGTGCCAGTCGCATAATCCAGCCCACCAGCATCAGCACAAGCTCCAGCAGTTCCTGCAACAAAACAATGATATTGGCGTATCGCTCGCCACCCACCACCAAAGCAATACCCAGCAACAGTGCGAATACCACTACCGCCAGAATGTCACCTTGAGCCAAAGCCGTTATGGGATTCTGAAACAACGAATGCAAGAACTGGGCGAAGAACTCCGGCAGGGGCATCTGTCTGGCTTTAAAACCCTGCATTGCATCCTGAAACATCGCAAGCTGGAGCCCCTCGCCTGGCCGGAAAAGGTTGGCGGCAGTCAGCCCCAGCATAACTGCCACTGCCATCGAAAATATAAAAAATCCCAGTGTTGCCTTCCATACACTATGCATCTGCCGGTGAGCACGCAGATTGGCAACCCCAACTGCGATGGAAGTAAACACCAATGGAATCAGCACCATTTTCAACAAATCGATGAACAACGTGCCAATCAGCCCGGCGATATACAGCCCTTTTTGCGCCACCATTGATTCTTGTCCAAGCTCGGAAAATCCCAGTCCCAACAGGATGCCGGCCAGCACACCGAACAGAATCTGCGCATTAAGCGATATTTTTTTCATCAGCAGGCTCTGTTTTATGAAATCCGATTTCGAAGAGATATTTGAAAAAACCCGCACCCGCAATAACCTTTAAAACAGCCGGATGAACGGGCACTGATATGAAATCCTCACAGACTCTTCTAGACTCTTACAGATACTTATATCCGTTATACCGTTCGTGAGCAACGATGCCAGATTTTCGATCAAAAAAAGTTGGCTGGAACCAAGCTTGAAGTTAGGAAATCTCTGAATAACTCTCTGGAGCGCGTTGCCGGCAAAATCGGATGATCATAAGGCGCACGACCCAGGCAGCCGCTTAGTCTACGATGCCAAGGAGTGATGCAGGGAGCCCGATTTTACTGCAACCCTTATGTGACGGTACTTTGGGAGGCGATCTTCTGTGAAAGACGATGCTGTTCCCCTTGCTTCCAAGTATGCGACTTA
>JBDTWQ010000015.1:0-5213 GCA_040006595.1 Nitrosospira sp. | reverse complement strand
GGCGATCTTCTGTGAAAGACGATGCTGTTCCCCTTGCTTCCAAGTATGCGACTTAGCATAACTGTGGAAATTACCGCATGATATCCTCGGCAGTTATAATCCACTATCATGATTGCCGGCCTCTCCTTTTCACTTGTTATCGCGCCATTGATGGCGTTTATGGTAACGTTCACCTTGATTTGGTGGTTGATCAAGGGCAACCTTCTCAAAGTACTGGATCATCCTAATTCCCGCTCGCTACATACTATATCTGTTCCCCGCACCGGAGGACTTGGTATGGTATTGGGCGTGCTGACGTCGTGGGCATTTCTTTCCGCCTCACTGCCATTCTCAGTATCGTTTGGCTTTTCTCTGCTGGCGTTGATATCTTTCGCCGACGATATTTTCGGTCTACCTGTTTTGGGACGACTGCTGATGCATGGCGTAGTTGCTGTCTGGTTCTCGGTAGCGCTTCTATTCGAGGCACACGGGTGGATGACCATAACCATGATCACCATTGCAGTCATCTGGATGATCAATCTTTATAATTTCATGGACGGCTCGGATGGGTTGGCCGGGGGGATGACGCTAATTGGTTTCAGCTGTTACGGCTTGACCGCATGGCTAGCCGGGAACGAATCATTTGCCATGATAAATTTCTGTGTCGCCGCTGCTGCCGCGGCTTTTTTATTATTCAATTTTCATCCTGCACGGATCTTCATGGGCGATGCGGGCGCGATTCCACTGGGATTTCTGGCCGCGGCGCTGGGCGTAACAGGCTGGGTCAATGGCTTGTGGCCGCTGTGGTTACCGGTACTGGTATTTTCGCCATTTATTGCCGATGCTTCTGTTACGCTAGTAAAACGTACTCTGCGTGGAGAAAAAATCTGGCAGGCGCATCGCGAGCATTATTACCAACGAGTCGTGCGAAGCGGTTTCGGTCATCGCAATATGGCACTGCTGGGTTATTTCCTGATGTTCGCCGCGGGTATCAGTGCAGTGTGGGCAATTCGCCAGGATGCTGCTGTTCAGCTTGGGGTCGGCGCGGCATGGGGAGTATTTTATTTGACTATAATGCTTGTATCTGAGTGCCGACTGGAGCGCCGGTCCGGCGACTGATGGGATGCATTTACCCAAACCCCACATACGGACTGTAATCGCTTTCGTTCATGACGTCGCCGCGGCCATTGCGGCCTGGACGCTCGCTTATTTGTTCCGTTTCAATTTAGAAATACCCTCTCTGTACCTGGCATCTTTAAAAGAAATTCTCCCATGGGTGATCTTGATTCACGCAGCAATATTCCTATGGTTTGGTCTATATCGCGGGCTCTGGCACTATGCGAGTTTGCCCGATTTGCGACGCATTCTGCTTGCCGTGTTGACATCGGCGGCAGCGGTGCCGCTGGCATTATTCATGCTGCAAATACTGGCCGGAACACCACGTACAGTGCTTCTGCTGGCTCCCATTCTGCTTCTGTTTATCATGGGAGGCAGCCGCCTCACATACCGCTTATGGAAGGAGCATATGCTTTATGGTTCAAAAAAGATGGAGGGTAATCTCGTTCTGGTATTAGGCGCAGGTGACGCTTCAGTCGGCCTGGTGAAAGAGCTTGCTCGTAGCGTGCAATGGCGGGTGGTGGGGTTACTGGATGATGATCCTGCAAAACTTGGCTTGACGCTGCATGGTTTCAAGGTACTGGGTCGAATCAATGAGCTGGCCGTCATAGCAGAGAAAATGGGGGTCGCTCATGCCATCATTGCGATGACGCCCACCGCTCCTGATCGGCGGCACACCTATCGCTCTCATCTCGACCGGCGTCATCCCGATCGCCACCACCGCGATCGACGCCGAGCGCTGGAGATGTGTTCAGCCGCTGGGGTAAAGGCATTAATAGTGCCTTCTTATGACGACTTGATCAGCGGTAAAATTACCGTGTCGCAAATCCGCACTGTCGAACTGGACGACTTGTTGGGGCGGGATCCGGTGGTACTTGATAATGCGGGTTTGTATGGCTTGTTAGCCGGGAAAACTGTGCTGGTCACGGGAGCAGGCGGCTCAATCGGCTCTGAGTTATGCCGGCAGATTGCCAAATTTAAACCGCGCCGCCTGGTTCTATTCGAGTTGAATGAATTCGCGCTTTACAACATGGAGCAGGAACTCAGAAACAGTTTCCCGGAAATGATGATGGCATTCACGATAGGTGATGTCAAAGACCAAGCCAGGCTGGATCAGGTATTTGCACAATTTCGGGTGGCTGTTGTTTTTCATGCAGCGGCTTACAAGCATGTTCCGCTGATGGAGCAGGAGAATGCCTGGCAAGCCGTATTGAACAATGTTCTCGGAACTTACGTCCTGGCGCAAACCGCGATCAAGTATGGAGTGGAAAAATTCGTACTGATTTCGACCGATAAGGCGGTCAATCCTACCAATGTCATGGGTGCCAGTAAGCGACTTGCTGAAATGGTATGTCAGGCGTTGCAGCAAACCGTTTCTCTTCCCGAAAAAAATGTTGCGGGTGATAAAGTGCAACCGACATATTTTGTCATGGTTCGTTTCGGCAACGTGCTGGGTAGCGCAGGTAGCGTGATCCCAAAGTTCCGCGAACAGATTGCAAAGGGTGGCCCGATCACCGTTACCCATTCCGAGATTACACGCTATTTTATGTCTATACCTGAAGCTGCGCAGCTGGTTCTGCAAGCCGGATTGATGGGAGGAAAAGATGGTAGTGGAGAAATTTTTGTATTGGATATGGGCGAGCCGGTTAAAATCGCCGACCTTGCAAAAGATCTGATCCGTTTGTCCGGCTTGAGTGAGGCAGATATCAGAATCGTCTACAATGGGTTGCGTCCAGGAGAAAAACTCCATGAAGAATTATTGGCGGACGACGAGAACACTTTACCTACACCTCATTCCAAATTACGCATAGCCCAGGCCCGTCAGGTAGACAAACAATGGCTGACACAACTCGTGGCATGGCTATACGAGCATCCGGTATTAAGCGATGAAGAAGTCAAACAGGAATTGACAAAATGGGTGCCGGAATACTCAAGCAAAGAATCGGGTTGCTCTGAGGAACAACTTGGTGAATCTCTCGAATAAGTTCCCGGGCTCGGGCGACAGGAGAATTATCCAGAGTGCGCTGGTTTCCCAGATTTGTCAGCCCTGTCCCACTCGCAAGTCTGGACAAGCCTGGCATATGAGCCGCCTTTTTCAAGTAGCTCCCGATGGGTGCCTATTTCAGTGATGCGACCCTTTTGCAGTACAACGATCCGATCGGATTTTTCCATAGTGGATAAACGATGCGCGATAACAAGCGTGGTACGCCCATGCATCACGGCTTCCAACGCTGCCTGCACATGATGCGCGGATTCGAAGTCCCGCGTCTCAAGCATCTCATCCAGAATCAGGACAGGCGAATTTTTCAGTAGTGCTCGAGCAATGGCTATGCGCAAGCGTTGCCCACTGGACACTCTGACGCCCTGCTCTCCTACCAGAGTTTGCAGTCCCTGTGGCATTTCCCGGATGAATTCCATTGCGTGAGCGGCCTGTGCCGCTGCGATGATCCTCCCTTCTGTTGCGCGGCCCATAGCGCCATAAGCGATATTGGCTGCAATGGTGTCATTAAATAGCGTCATCCCTTGAGACACCATCATAATATTGGCGCGCAGGCTCGTTAACGTGAGGCTTGCCAGATCATGGCCATCAAGCAGAACTCTTCCTTCTGTGGGATGAAAGAAGCGCGGTACCAGACCCGCAAAGGCGGTCTTGCCGTACGCGGGAAAACCCACCAGCACTACCGTCTCTCCTGGTTGTATGGTCAGCCTGATATCCCTCAGCGAGGAGCCTGCATTAAGGCTCACTTCGGGGCTAGAGTCAGGGCTTGACTGGCTTGATTGAGGACCGTAGCAGAAGCTGACCTGCTCAAATCGCAACTCTCCCTGCGCACGCTCTATGGCAATCGTTCCTGCATCTGTTTCAGTTTCCTCGTCCAGCAGCGAAAATATGCTTCCCGCAGCGGCCAACCCAGGTTGCAGCCACGCGTCTATACCTGCAACACGCTTTAACGGCGCACCCAGCATCAGCATGGCCAGCATGAGGGAAACGAAACTGCCTACCGTAGTCTCGTCCGACGAAACTTGCTGCGTAGCAAAATATAATGTGATCGCCAGCGCAGCGGCGGCGATCATTTGCACCAGCGGAACGGTGAAAGCCGCAATCGTAACCTGTCTCATAGCAAAGTCGTGGGCGCGGCTCACTTGCTCTCCCATACGCTGGGTTTCGTAATGCTCGCCGCCGTAAAGCTTCACCACTTTATGGTTTTCGATGGATTCTGTTAATACCTGAGTGATGTTATCCAATGTTTGCCGTGCTTCCCGTCCCATTCTTTGTAGCCGCTCATTGACCGACCGCATGATCAGCACGATCACTGATGTCACCAATAAGGCCAGAACTGAAAGCTTCCAGTTGAGATAAAACATCCATCCCAGTAGTCCGATAACAGTAAGCGTGTCTTTTGCCATTACGGTTACTACGCCGGTGAAAGCCCCAGCCAGCTGATCGATATCGGATCTGAATTTGGAAATGAGGCTGCCACTGGGCTGGCCGGCATAATAGCGGGCAGGCAGTGTCAATAATTTATCAAACATTTCCACTCGCAAATCCACTACCAGTTTGCTGCCTACCCAGCTGATCGCGTAAGTGCTGATATATCCTGCCGCGCCTCGTGCGATAAACAACACAATAATCCCCAACAAAACCAGTTGCATCACTTCCATATCCTTGTTGACAAACGCGCCGTCTACCATCCACTCCATCAATGCGGCTAGCATCGGTGCCGTTGCCGCCATCACCGCCATGCCTGTCAGTGCAAATACCAGCGCCTCCCAATAGGGTGCGATATACCTCATCAGGCGCGGATATAGCTGGCGGCTGTTCATGATTTCGTATTTTGCGTGGGTGAAGAAGTGAAAACATCGGCAACCAGCGGACTTTAGCAGCGTGAGCGCCACTAGGCAATGCGCGGGTATAGCCTGACGATACAATTATTGGGTGAAATTGTTCGTCGCTGTTTGCAATTGTTTACAGTTGCTTACTGGCAGCATCAAGGCCTGGAATCTCCTGAATAAGTCCGGGGCAGGCGTTGCAGACAAAATCGGGGATTTATTCAGAGATTCCTATGAGCATTACAATAGCAAAAGGGTCAGAATGTATGAGAGATACTTGCCCACACCGT
>JBDTWQ010000014.1:0-4811 GCA_040006595.1 Nitrosospira sp. | reverse complement strand
TCATTCATAAAAGAATTCAGCGAGTCAAGATATGGATTTCATGTTACGATTTTTTTTGTCCAACTAAATTTAACAGCTGAAGCCTGTTCACGCTCAAGAATAAGCTCCTTTAAGTCAGAATCTTGTAAGTGAGGCGCAACTGAACGTTATGATCGTCCCCATCCCAGATGTTTAATTCCGCGGAAGTCATGTTACGAATTTTTATTAGTTACAATTGGAAAAATATGGCTTTTCGCGAATCTCTGAACAGGTCTTGCAGGCCGGATTAGCAAAACGTAATTCGACGAGAGACCGGACGGTGAACCGATGGATCAAGCTCACCCCTGGAAATAAAACCGGGAAACCAATGCCACCCTCCCCCGATCCGCCCAAACATTTCTCGATGATTCGCGGGTTCCAGCTGGCGGACTTCTTCACGCTGGGCAACGCAGGCTGCGGTGTAGCGGCTGTGTTATTCGCCATGCTCTATGTTGACAGCAAGTCGGCAGCTCATTTCTTCAGCTCGGCCGCCATGATGGCGGCCGCTTTCGTATTCGACGTGCTCGATGGACGTATAGCACGATGGCGCCAGCAGCATTCGCCGCTGGGACGGGAACTCGACTCCCTGGCGGATATCCTTTCTTTCGGTATCGCCCCCGCAGCCCTCGGGTTTGCCGCCGGATTGCGCGGCGCTTGGGACTGGGTCGCGCTGATTTACTTCGTATGCTGTGGGGTAAGCCGCCTGGCACGATTCAATGTCACAGCAGAGAGCCTCTCGGCAGGGGCTGACAAAGTTGCCTATTTCGAAGGCACACCGATTCCCACCAGTATTGTCGTGACTGCCGTACTGGTAATGGCTGCCTGGACGGAGCGACTTGGAGAGAACCTTTACGGGGGAGTGTGGACGCTCGGTCCCTGGGAATTGCATCCCCTGGCGCTGCTGTTCGTACTGTCCGGAACATTGATGATTAGTAAAACGCTGCGTATCCCAAAAATCTAGCCGGAGACTGATTTTTTTACGCCGGCCGCATTAACCGTAATCCAACACATTTGAAGCAACCTCAACGAGTAAGAAAGAAATGCAGTAAACGAGTGGTATCATTTTCTGCCCAGTGAATCATGTCATGGATGCCTTCTGTTCCATGTAACAATCAAGCCCAGCTCATCATTGGAGAACAATAAACCTATGGCTTCATCTCACGAAAATGCCAGCATGGCAGTATTCTGCGACTTCGAAAACGTTGCACTGGGCGTGCGCGACGCCAAATACGAGAAGTTCGACATCAAGCCGGTACTTGAGCGCCTCCTGCTCAAAGGCAGCATCGTCGTCAAGAAGGCATACTGCGACTGGGAGCGTTATAAGGCCTTCAAGGCCACGATGCATGAAGCCAATTTCGAGTTGATCGAGATCCCGCATGTTCGCCAGTCGGGCAAGAACTCGGCCGACATCCGTCTGGTCGTGGATGCACTCGACCTTTGCTACACGAAATCGCACGTCAACACCTTTGTTATCATCAGCGGCGATTCTGATTTCTCGCCGCTTGTCTCCAAGCTGCGCGAGAATGCCAAACAAGTGATCGGCGTCGGCGTCAAGCAATCCACCTCCGACCTGCTGATTGCCAACTGCGACGAATTCATTTTTTATGACGATCTGGTGCGTGAGAGCCAGCGTGCGGCGGCTCAGCGCGATACGCGGGAAGCGCAGCCCGTGCCCAAACGCTCGCCCGACGAGGAAAAGCATCGCAAGGAAGAGCTGGAAGTACGCAAGAGCCATGCGATCGAAATGGCGGTGGAAACTTTCGATGCGCTGGTATCCGAACGGGGCGACAGCGGCAAGATCTGGGCATCCACGCTGAAACAGGCGATCAAGCGTCGCAAGCCTGATTTCAACGAATCTTATTATGGCTTCCGCGCCTTTGGCAATTTGCTGGAAGAGGCCCAGGCACGTGGTCTCCTCGAATTAGGCCGCGACGAGAAATCGGGCGCTTACATTCAACGCAGCAGTGGCAGATCGGCTGGCAGCGAGGCGGCGGCTGAGCAGCCGGCGGTCGAACAGCCAGTAGCGCTTGTTTCGCTGGAAGTCTCGGCAGCATCGCCCACGGCTGAGGAGACCAGCAGCAAGCACGAAACGCGCCGCAGAAGGCGCGGAAGCCACAAACTGCCGGAAAAACAGGTGGAGGCCGCTTCGCTGCAAGGGGCCAATGACAATGTGGTGGCGGAAGCACAGGCGGCTACAACGGATGCCACGACTGCCACGACACCGGCTCAAACGGCACCAGGAGAAACAGCAACCAAGACAGCGCGGAAACCTGCCGCGCGCAGCCGCCGCCCGCGTAAACCGGAGGCGATGCCGGACAGCGCTTGATCAGGAAGGCTTTGATCCGAACGAATGCAGCCAACCGCAGCGCCGCGTCAGCAGCATACGGCGTAGAGCGCCGTAGATAGCCTCAATACTATTGCCCTACTAATGCTGTGTACAGCTACAGGCTACAATGGGGCTAATTGAATAATACCTGGTGATCAATTATGAAAACTTTCGATTTCTACGACCGGGGCTCCGATCGTCCCTGGATTAACCCGATGCTCACCAACGCGGTGATAGTCGGTCATACGACTACCACCAGCACCAAGCTATGGATGCGCGCTTATCAGCCGAATAGCTATCGCATGGTGATTTGCCCTGAGCCAATATTGAGTGACGGTGATACAGCCACCGATTGGAGCCCGGAAACGAAGACTGAAAATGGAAAGGAGATTTTTTTCCTGAAGAGTACTGATAACGGCGATACGCGTAAGGTAGCCAACGCGATACTTACCGACCGGGCAGATCTGGTGTTTGCGCACGACATTACAAATGTCTGGGAAATCAAAGGCCTGAAACCTGCTCAACGCTATTATTACGCGGCCTTTGCCTTGGACCTCACGGCCAGAAAAACGCCGTGGGAAATCTTGCCGGATAATAAAACCAACCGTTTTAAAACGCAGGGCGACTCGCAAGATTCCATGACTTTCGGTCTCTTCAGCTGTCATATGCCGTACAGGAAAAATTCGTTCGACCTCGTGAATATTCACATGTGGGACCGGCTCGGCGACGAACTTGAACAACGCAACGGCGAATTTATCCTGGGCGTCGGCGATCAAGTTTATGTTGACGGCAATTCCAATGTCAGCATATGGGAGTGGCTAAAGAAAATCCGGAAGGATTTTGTGCGGGAAGTAAAGCCGGAAGACCGCGTAGAGGTGATGCGCTCCTGGTACCGCGATATATATCGGGGTTACTGGGGGCATCGTCAATTACGCAATGTATTCTCGCGTTTCCCGATATATATGATGTGGGATGACCACGAGATTCTGGACGGGTGGGGCTCTTACGATGCCAAGGAAAAAAAGAACCTGCTGGATTCATGGTGGGACTGGGGCAATGATGACGAGAAACTCTCACTCCTCAACCAGATGTATGAGGCTGCGAAACTTACTTATTTCGAATATGAGCATTCGCACAACCCCTCCACACCCGCGGACCATTTTGATTATTCTTTTACTTGGGGCACGGCGGCTTTTTATGTTCTCGACATGCGCGGACAGCGCGACTATACCCGCGATACCAACGACCGAATTCTGGGGAAGGCCCAGATGCAGCGCTTTAAGGATTGGCTTGGGTCCGACACAGTCAAGAATGCGGAGTCGATTTTTGTGGTTTCGCCAGTGCCCGTTGTGCATGCAAGGAGCTTTGTTGTCAATTATCTCGACGTTCTCGGCGTGGCCGATGATATGCGCGACGAATGGGAGCATGAGAGTAACTGGGTAGAGCGCGACGTGCTTTTGGATGCCGCCTTCGCCGCAGCGAAAGCTAACGGAAAATCACTTTATGTTCTGAGCGGCGATGTGCACATTGGCGCGGCGTTCCGCATGACCCACAAAAAATATCCGGATACCAGCGTTTATCAATTAACATCCAGCGCCATCACCTACGACCTGCCCTGGGCGAAAGCTTCCGCACTTGCATTTGTTGTCAGGGAAAAGGGACTATTGCAGAGAGATCAGGCACATAGCGAACCCAATGTTGCGTTCCAATTGCTCATGGAACCTTGCAAGACCAATAATTTCGCGCTCATAAATGTGCAGCGCAATGATGGGGGCAAGACTGAAGTGCATTGGGATCTTTACGGTTCTGCGGAGCAGCGAGCTACTGTTACCAAGCTGGAGCGATTGGTGTTAATTTAAGCTCCGCGCTTCATATTTTGCATGCGGTAAGCGCAGTAAGTCTGACAGCGGTAGGTAAGTTTATCGGTTTTGTCGGATACGCTTCGCTAATCTGGCCTACAGTATTTATTTATCATACGCCTCAATGCGCTTCCGCTTATTGACGCCCTACTCTTTACTGGTTGAATCACCACAAGTTATCAGAGAAAGTTGCGGCTGACTACATCCGGCGCGACAGGGGAAACTTCCCGGTAAGCACCCAGGCTTCAGTGCCAAGACGCAATGACGTGCTCAAATATTCCATGCGTATGCCCATCTTGTCGGGCATGGTAATGAAGGCTGTGGGGGGTTTGCCGGATTCCGGGCTTATCAGCGCCTCAATGCCGATGCCCTGCTGCTTCAATTTCTGTATCCTGCCCTCCAGATCCGCTTCCCATATGCCAAAGTAGAGAATCCGGCCTGCATTTTTCTCCGAAAATATCCCGTCGCCACTGGCCTGGATTAATTCAATATAGGGCGGCCGCGTCCTCGAGTACGCGGCGACAAATTTTGTGCTCTCGGTTTGCTGCGCCTGCGGGTTTTTGATCCACAACGTGCTATCCGACAGTTCGGTAAACTCTATGTTTAAT
>JBDTWQ010000013.1:0-6151 GCA_040006595.1 Nitrosospira sp. | reverse complement strand
AGTCCATCGACAACGTTTATTCTTACTCATGGCGCCATTTTATGATGGTGGATCGAAAACAAACACTTAAAAAGTGATGCTGCCCTTGCAGTTGAGCCTGTGGTAAAAATATTTCGCGCCGCCTCGCCGGATATCAAGTGATTTTTCCCCACGAATCTCGCAATGTTACCGCACGGTTGAACACCGGTTTTCCCGGCTCTGTATCCTTGTGGTCAGCGATGAAGTAGCCGTGGCGCTCGAATTGGAAACGGTCTTCCCGTTGAATCTGATTGAGCGAGGGTTCCACATAAGCAGTGATAATTTTTTTTGAATGTGAATTGAGAGACGCTTTATAGTCTTTTCCCCCGGCGTCGGGATGGGCATGCGCAAACAGGCGATCATAAAGCCGTACTTTGGCTTGCTGCGCATGTTTCACAGAAAGCCAGTGAATGTTACCCTTGACTTTGCGCTGTTCTGCTCCTGCCGTGCCACTTTTGGTTTCGGGGTCATAGGTACAATGAATTTCTTGAATTTCTCCGTTGGCATTCTTCACGACATTAATGCATTTTATAATATAGGCGTAGCGCAGCCGTACCTCGGCACCGGGGGAGAGGCGGAAGTAGCCCTTGGACGGTGTTTCCATAAAATCGTTGCGCTCTATATAGATGATTTTTGATAGTGGCACGACGCGCTTTCCCCACTCAGGCTTTTGCGGATGGTTGGGCGCGAGACATTCCTCTTCACCGTTTTCCGGGTAATTGTCGATAATGACCTTCAGTGGCTCCAAGACAGCGATGCGCCGCGGGGCGCGCTCATTCAGGTCTTCGCGAAGACAGTCTTCCAATATACTCATGTCTATCCACGAGTCGGCTTTGCTGACACCGATGCGCTCAGCGAAAAGGCGGATGGATTCAGGCGTATAGCCTCGCCGCCGGACTCCCGCCAGAGTATTCATGCGCGGATCGTCCCAGCCATCAACGAAACCGCCTTCGACCAGTTCGACCAACTTGCGCTTGCTCATCACGGTATAGGTAAGATTCAGTCGCGCAAACTCGATTTGCTGCGGGTGGCATGGAACAACGTCTTTCAGCTGATCCAGTACCCAGTCGTAGAGGGGGCGATGATCCTCGAACTCCAGCGTGCAAAGGGAATGAGTAATTTTCTCCAGCGCATCGGAAATGCAATGCGTGTAATCGTACATGGGGTAGATGCACCATTTATCGCCAGTACGATGATGATGAGCGCGACGGATGCGGTAGATAACCGGATCGCGCAGGTTTATGTTGGGTGAGGCCATGTCGATTTTGGCGCGTAAAACGTGAGTGCCATCGGCGAATTCTCCCGCTTTCATACGCCGGAACAGGTCGAGATTTTCCGCAATCGTGCGTTCGCGGTATGGACTATTCGTGCCAGCCTCGGTCAGCGTGCCTCGTAGCGCGCGAATTTCCTCGACAGTGAGATTATCCACATAAGCTTTTCCCTGATGAATTAGGTATTCGGCAAACTCATAAAGTTTGCCAAAATAATCGGATGCATAGTGGAGGTGCTTTCCCCAGTCGAAGCCGAGCCACTTGACCGAATCGAGTATTGAATCGACATATTTCTGCTCTTCCTTTTCGGGATTGGTATCATCGAAGCGTAGATGACACACGCCATCGTAATCATGCGCGAGTCCGAAATTGAGACAGATGCTTTTGGCATGGCCGATGTGAAGGTAGCCGTTCGGTTCCGGTGGAAAGCGGGTTTCCACGCGCCCATTCCACTTGCTGGTGCGATTGTCTTCTTCAATAATGTTGCGGATGAAGTTGGAAGCGGGGGGTGTGGGCAAGTTTGTTGAGGGGTTATCTTTCAAGTCAGTCTCTCGAATTATCATTATGCGGCAGGCAGGCGATCTATTATAGCGATAACGAACTGTCACGCGAAATTCGGGCGGGGTTGCCGGGTGGCAGCGCTACGTTTCAGGTTGGCGGAATGCCACGACGTGATCCGCCTCCAGCCTGATCCCGATTTTTTCACCTATCGCATGATTATGATGGCTGGGGACCAGGGATAGCGCGGTGCCTCCGCGGGGCAGGCGTAGTGTGTACAAGATATCGGCGCCACGGAAAGCCTTGTGCACTACAGTTGCTTGAATAGAACTGGCATCGTCGTGCACGATGTCATCAGGGCGTATCAGCACGTCCACGGGATAGCCCTCACGACATAGATGACAATCCGCCGTGCATTCGTGCGGTATGTCTCCTGCCAGAACTCCCAGCTCGATTTCCACGTGGTGCGAGTCAAGCATCCTGCCCAAGAGGAATACGCCCTGCCCGATAAAATTTGCAACGAAACGATTGGCAGGCTTGTGATAGAGATTATAGGCCGTATCCCATTGCTGGATTTCGCCATGATGCATGACGCCGATTTCATCTGCGATGGCAAAAGCCTCGTCCTGATCGTGGGTCACCAGTATAGCCGTTGCGTTCTGGCTCTTGAGAATGTCGCGTATTTCCAGACTCAAACGCTCACGCAGGCTTACATCCAGATTTGAGAAAGGTTCGTCCAGTAATAACAAATCAGGACGCGGTGCCAATGCGCGCGCCAACGCCACGCGTTGTTGCTGGCCGCCAGAAAGTTCGTGAGGATATCTGGATGACGCATCAACAAGCCCTACGGTTTGCAGCAGTTCGGCGACGCGTGACGCGCGCTCAATTTTTGGCATGCGGTGCAAACCAAAGTCGATATTGGCGGCAACGGTCAGATGGGGAAACAACGCGTAATCCTGAAATACCATACCAATATGCCGCTGTTCCGGCGGGAAGCAGGAATTGGCGTTACTTACCACCACCCCGTTGAGTAGAATTTCTCCCGCCGAAATGGGCTCAAACCCGGCAATACAGCGTAACACCGTAGTTTTTCCGCAACCACTCGGCCCCAGCAGGCAGCCGATCTCCCCCTTTTTTAGCGTGAGCGATAAATCATTTACTACCACCTGTTTGCCGTAGGCATGCTGGATATTCTTGAGCTCAAGCAGAGCGTTCATGGACAGTGGCATTTCACTATTTTTCAGTTTGCCGCACAAACAATATTATCGGAAGCAGACCTGCCAGCACGAGCACCACTGCGGGCAGCGCCGCCTGCTCCCATGCCCCCTCCGAAGTCATTTCAAAAATTCTTACCGCTAGCGTATCCCAACCGAAGGGCCGGGTCATCAGGGTAATGGGCATTTCTTTCATTACGTCCACGAATACCAAAGTGGCCGCAGTAAATATTCCACCTTTCAGAATGGGCAAATGTACGCGCTGCAGCATCGCCCATCCATTCAAGCCAAGTCCCATTGCGGCTTCATCAATGCTACTGGTTATGCGTTGCATAGCGCTATCAATAGGACTGTGGCTCACCGCCAGAAAGCGCGTCATATATGCGATTAGCATGGTAAAAAGGGTGCCCTGGATCAGTAGGCCGGTTTCTATATTAAATAATTGCAAGGCGATTTCGCTCAGCCAGTTATCCAGCCAGGCGACCGGAATGAAAATTCCTACCGCCAAAACGGCGCCGGGGAGAGCGTAACCGATCGTAGCAATGCGCACTGCGGCGCGAGTAGCCGAATCAGGGTGGCGGCGTGCTGCGTAGACCACAAGCAGCGCAACCGAACAGGTGAGCAGGGCGGCGAAAGCAGAGAGCAGTAGCGAATGCCAGAGAAATTGCAGGTAACGCTCATCGAAATCCTGGGTGAAAACGCTCGCCGTCCATATGCTCAGTTGCGCGATGGGCAGCAGAAACGCAAAAAAAAGTGTGCCTGAGGCAAAGCCCGCAAGCAGCCACGCACGCCAACCGGCGACCGGGATACGGTTAACTCGCGCACTCTGCCTGGTTTCGGCATAGCGCATACGCGAGCGAAATTGTTGTTCTACAACCATCATTACAAAGACAATCACAATCAGCAACGAGGCGAGCTGCGAGGCTGCAGTCAAGGAAAACATTCCGAACCAGGCTTTATAGATGGCCGTGGTAAAGGTGTCATAATTGAAAACTGCTACGGTGCCAAAGTCCGCAAGGGTTTCCATTAGCGCCAGCATCACACCTCCTGCGATCCACGGCCGTGCCATGGGCAATGCCAGCCTGAAGAAACCCTGCGTGCGATTAAAGCCTAACGATTGGGCAACTTCCAGCGAGCGCCTGCCCTGGGTGAGAAAGGCATTGCGCGCCAGCAAGTAGACATAAGGATAAAACGCCAGAATCATGACAATAATGACGCCCAGTCTGCCGCGCACATTTGGAAACCAGAAGAGATCCGGCCCCAGCCATGCGCGAAGCGCAGTTTGCACCGGGCCGATGTAATCGAACAGGCCTAGCGCGACGAATGCGGTGACGTATGCAGGGATGGCGAGCGGCAGTAATAGTGCCCAGGAAAAGAATTTTCGCCCTGGAAATTCGCACACCGCAGTAAACCACGCCAAGCTTACTCCCAACAACACAGTGCCGGACGCCACTCCCAGAACAAGCCAAAACGTATTAATCAACAGACTTGCCAGCGTCGTTTCAACCAAATGTTGCCAGATATCGCTGGCGGGTGCGAAAAATGATGAGATGACCGTGCCAACGGGAATCAGCACTAGCGCAGCCACGAGAAAGGGGAATAGACGCCAACCTGATGAGGTGCGATAAGTGGACGCTAAGAATCCGGAAAAACCGTATCTCGTGGTAGTATTGTTCCCCGTTGAGTTAAGCGCCTCACCTTTCACCCTTATGCCTTATCGATAACCGGCCCGGTCCATCAGCTTTACCGCTTCTGCTTGCAGTTCACCGGCTGTGACCACGTTTATCGGATTTTGTTTGAAGCTGCCCCAGGCAGCGACGGCTGGGTCGGTTTTTACTTTGGGATTGGCCGGGTATTCCAGATTTAAATCGGCAAACAGGTTTTGCGCTTTCTCCGATGACAGAAATTCAAGCAACTTGATCGCGGCCGGTACGTTACGGGCATAACGAGTGATGCCTGCTCCAGAAATGTTTACATGAACTCCGCTGCTCGCCTGATTAGGCCAGAAAATCGCCAAAGGCAATGAAGGGTTCTTTGCCATCAGGCGGCCATAATAATAAGTGTTAGCGAGGGTAACGTCGCACTTCCCTGCGGCGACGAATTCCATCGCCCTGGTTTCATCGGAGAGGGGATCGGTGGCGAGATTGGCGACCCAGCCTTTCACAATATGCTCGGTTTTTACCTCGCCCAACTCAGCAATCATCATCGCAACCAGCGACTGGTTGTATACTTTCTTGGAAGTGCGCAGGCACAGACGTCCTTTCCATTTGGGCTCGGCCAGTGCTTCGTAAGTCGAAAGATCAGTGGGTTTGACTTTTTGTGTATTGTAAATAATAGTGCGGGCACGTACCGACAGACCAAACCACTGATTCTCGGGATCTCGTAGATAGGCGGGAATATTGGTTTCAAGCGTTTCTGACTTGATGGGCTTCAACAGACCTTCCCGCGCAGCCTCCCACAAGTTGCCCGCATCCGAGGTGATCAGCATGTCGGCGGGAGTGTTTTTTCCTTCGGCCTTAAGGCGCGCGAGTAACGCGCCTTCCTTGTCAGTGACGAATTTTACGGCGATCCCGGTGTCTTTGGTGAAAGCGTCAAACATCGGCTTGATAAGCTGCTCGATCCGTGCTGAATAGACAACTACTTGGTCCGCGTGGGATACGCTGGCGCCAAATAGGGTAACACAGCAAAACATTGCGGTAAGATAGCGGTTGAAGCAGGATCTCAGCATTTTTTATTTACTCCGGATATAAATTGCGGATTAGTCGATAATAGCCATATTATAAATGATAATAATTATCAGTAAAGCATCGCATTAATATACCATGGATAAACCACAACCCATTTCCGCTCATCACCGCCTGCAAGAGCTTCTGGCGATTCCCGAGAGACAACGTACCGAAGAACAATGGGATGAGATCAACGAACTTGAGATTACTCTTACCCCTGTCAATCGAGCGATAACGTCGGAGCGCAGCATTCGGCACAAGGCCGCCGTGCCTGATCAGTTTAAACCCCGCGATGGTACGCAGAGCAAGAGGCCGCTGAAGAAGCTTCGCAAGAGGCCGCCCAAACCGGGGTCACCATAGCAAACGCACCGCATAATTTGGCAAATACTGGTTTGGCGGTGAGGGTATCATTTCAGCCGGCATA
>JBDTWQ010000012.1:0-1665 GCA_040006595.1 Nitrosospira sp. | reverse complement strand
TGGATTTTGATGGCGACGGCAAGGCCGATTTATCCGGCAGTGCGGCAGATGCGATAGGTAGTGTCGCAAATTATCTGAAGAGTTTCGGCTGGGAGACAGAGCGGGCAATAGTACTTCCGGCCCTGGTTAACGGTGAGAATTACCGCGAGGCCTTGTTCGCGGGACGCAAACCGGCGTATACAGTGGAAGAAATGAGAAAATTGGGTGTAATACCACGAGTGGATATTTCCGGTGACTGTCAGGTTACGCTGATCGAGCTGGCAAATAATGGCGGTAACGAATACTGGTTGGGTTTTAATAATTTCTTCGTCATTACGCGCTACAACCGCAGCGTGCATTACGCCATGTCCGTGTTGCAACTGGCTGAAGAGATTCGCGCGGCACGGAATTCCAATTCGCAGTGAAAGTAAGCACTGAGCTGACTTTATTTTTTACGCTGATACCTGCAAGGTGCGGGTAGCGAATCAACCGGTTTGCACGATTAATCCCTGAAGGATGATTGCAAGATTACGTGAGCCGTTATAGCACAGACGAGAATATTTGCACTACACTGATTAACATGAAGCCTCTTACTTTTTCCATTCTGCGTCAATTGAGCGATAGTGAATTCCATTCCGGTGCAACTATTTCACGAAGTCTTGGAGTTTCGCGCACTAGCGTGTCCAATGCGCTGCGCAGCCTGGATGAGGTTGGTTTGACGGTACATAAGGTGCATGGGCGCGGCTACCGTATCGTCGACCCGGTGCAATGGCTGGAGCGGGATATCATTCTCAGGCATCTTGGCGAAGAGGCGCTTAATTTTAACCTCGAAATACTGGATATCACCGAATCAACCAGTAGCTTGCTGCTAAAAAAAACTGCCGCAATGGAGTTGAATTCCAGCAGCGTCAATATTCAGGTGGTGGCGGCCGAATTGCAGACAAGCGGACGTGGGCGGCGTGGACGGCAATGGCATTCCGGTTTGGGTGATGGCCTGATCTTTTCCCTGCTATGGCGGTTTCAGCAGGGCCCAAGTTTTCTGTCGGGTTTGAGCCTGGCAGTGGGAGTAGCCATCATACGTACGCTGGAATCCGCGGGAATTAAAGGTGTCTCACTTAAATGGCCAAATGACGTGATGTTTAATTTCTGTAAACTGGCGGGTACACTAATCGAATTGCAGGGGGATATGTTTGGTCCCACCTTCGCCGTGATCGGTGTGGGCATGAATCTGAAACTATCGGAGAACATTCAGGCGCGCATAGACCAGGGCGCGACAGACGTATTTTCCATCAGCGGTAAAATGCCGGACCGTAATAAATTGCTGGCTGCGCTATTGATTAATCTCGTAATGATGTTAAGGGAGTTTGAGCACCAAGGCTTTGCACCGTTCAAGAACGAGTGGACGGATCATCACATTTGCGGAAATAAACCTGTCACGCTTCATCTGCCTGATGGTTCAAGCCAGGAAGGCGTGGTACAAGGTGTAGCGGATGACGGGTCGCTGCTGTTACGAACTGCGGCGGGCAGTCGTGGCTATAGCAGCGGCGAGATCACGCTGTGCAGGATGGCATGATGGCATGATGGACGATCCCCTTTTACTGACGGTTGACTCTGGCAATAACTACGTCAAATGGGGGTTGCATGATGGACACAGCTGGCTGAAACAGGGTATAGCGGCGCAAAACG
>JBDTWQ010000011.1:0-5384 GCA_040006595.1 Nitrosospira sp. | reverse complement strand
ACCTGCTCCCGCATCTGCTCGATCAGCACTTTAAGCTCCAGGGAAATTTTCGATACTTCCACATCAACCGATTTTGAACCTATGGTATTGGCTTCGCGGTTGAGCTCTTGCATCAAAAAATCCAGTCGTTTGCCGATTGCCCCCCCGCCGGACAGGACCCGTTCCACTTCATCCAGATGGGCCTGCAAGCGAGACAGCTCTTCATCCACATCAATCTTACTGGTAAATAATGACAGCTCCTGACGAATGCGGTCATCATCATGATTTATCATGGCTTCTTGCAACCGTGACTTGATCTTTTCCTGGAAAGCCACAAGCAATGCGGGAATACGCGGCGATACTTCGGCTGTCAGGCGACGCATCTTGCCAAGGCGTTCAAGTAGTATGGCTTTAAGTTTCTCACCTTCGCGTGCGCGTGCCGCTGCAAACTCATTCAGGGCAACGTGCAACAATTGCATACAAGGCTCGCACAAATCCTCTGTTGACAGGGAATCGGCACCCAATATTCCAGGCCAGCGAAGAATATCCGCCACTTCGAGACCCTGTGCACCCGGCAGAGCCACCCTGACGGTACGATCCAATTCCAGCAATTTTTGTAACAGGTTGGCATTGATATGCTGTGGATCTTCCGCGCCCCTGAGCTGAAAAAAACTCAACCGGCATTCGATTTTTCCCCGGTTCAATCTCGCCGTGAGACACTCGCGCATGGATGCCTCAAGCAAACGGAGCTCATCAGGCAGGCGGAACTGGATATCAAGGTAACGATTATTGACGGAGCGCAGCTCCAGATTCAGTGAACCGCGTGGCACTTCCTTCGCGACCACCGCATAGCCGGTCATGCTGTAGATCATGCTAACTTAACCACCGACAAGTCCTTAATACGTTAAAATAATAAGCGTGGCGTGTTATCACACATCATCATCGCGGATTATGCCACAACGCGCTCGCGCCTTGACACACAATCCTTGCTGACAACGCTCGCATTGCTCTGTGCGCTACCGGCGAAAGGGCAAAAGCTCTACCGATTACATTATCCTCTAAAGATTTACCACAACCATGCGCCCCAGCAATCGCACTCCAACTCAACTTCGCTCTGTTCAAATCACCCGGCACTACACCCGGCACGCTGAAGGTGCGGTGCTGATAGAGTGCGGCGACACCAAGGTATTGTGCACCGCCAGCCTGGACGAGAAGGTACCGCCTTTTCTCAGAGGTAAAGGTCAGGGCTGGCTCACTGCTGAATATGGCATGCTACCACGCTCCACGCATGAGCGGATGCAGCGTGAAGCAGCCAAAGGCAAACAATCCGGGCGCACCATGGAAATCCAGCGCCTGATCGGACGCGCATTGCGTTCGGTAGTGGATCTCACAAAGCTTGGTGAGCGTACTATCCAGATCGACTGCGACGTAATTCAGGCCGATGGCGGCACCCGTACCGCCAGCATCACGGGGGCGTTTGTGGCGCTGCATGACGCGGTGGAAAAACTGTTGCGCCGGCAATTGATACAAACCACACCGATACTTACGCATGTCGCCGCCATCTCGGTCGGCATCTATGAGGGCGTGCCCGTGCTTGATCTGGATTATCTCGAAGACTCCGGCTGCGATACCGACATGAACGTCGTGATGACTGGCGATTTTGGCCTGGTGGAGGTGCAGGGTACCGCTGAAGGGGTCTCGTTCAGCCGGCAGGACCTGGATGCCATGCTGGATCTGGCACAGCACGGGATACAGGACCTGATAGAGATTCAAAAAGCGGCATTGACAGCGAAATGAGTAGAGCCGCAGAAATGCAAAAACTCGTTATCGCCAGCGGCAACGCCGGAAAACTGCGGGAAATCCGCCATTTGCTCGAGCCCGTAGGCCTTGAGGTATTGCCGCAGTCCGCTTTCAATATTACGGAAATCGAAGAGCCTTATTGCACATTCCTCGAAAATGCTCTCGCCAAGGCGCGCCATGCCAGTAAATCATCTGGCCTACCGGCGCTGGCGGATGACTCCGGCATTTGCGTGAATGCCTTGAATGGCGGGCCGGGCGTTTATTCAGCGCGCTATGCGGGGGAGCCCAAATCGGATGAGCAAAATAATCAGAAACTGATCGATGTGTTAAGAAATCAGCTCGATCGCAGGGCTCACTATTACTGCATCATTGTGCTGGTGCGCCATGCCGATGACCCACAGCCCATCATTGCTGACGGCACCTGGCACGGTGAGATCATCCTGGAACCGCGCGGTGAAGGCGGTTTCGGCTACGACCCTTATTTTTTTCTGCCGAATCTGGGCAAGACCGCTGCAGAACTTCCTATGGAAAAGAAAAATCAAATCAGCCATCGCGGGAAGGCGTTGGCGCGACTCGCCGAAAGTATCAGGGAAGAGATATTTTGAACGGATTAGTCGCTCGGTGGAAAAAGGAAAACGGATACAGCGGTGGCTGAACCAATGCCTTCTCCTTCCGTTTGTTGTCTCTCAAAGTGAAGATGACGGCCATCATTTCTCCCACATCTATACTGGGTTCCCAATCTCCCAGACTTGACTCCCTGCCGCCGCTGAGTCTCTATATCCATATTCCGTGGTGTATGAAGAAATGCCCCTATTGCGATTTCAATTCCCACGAAATCCGTGGCCGGAATGGCGATGTACCGGAGGCTGAATATGTAACCGCCCTGATCCATGATCTTGAAGCAGCGTTACCGCAGGTCTGGGGGCGCAAAGTGGTTACCGTCTTTTTCGGCGGCGGTACACCCAGCCTGTTTAGTGCAAGATCCATAGATGCGATCCTCACCGCGGTAAGGACTTTGCTGCCGTTGGAACATTTCGCCGAAATCACGCTGGAAGCCAATCCCGGAACATTCGAGGCGAGAAAGTTTGCCGATTTTCGCGCTGCGGGAATCAATCGCCTGTCCATCGGTATTCAAAGCTTTAACCCAAAGCATCTCCAATCGTTGGGACGAATACACGACGACAGCGAGGCGCATCGCGCGATCGAAATTGCTCAAAAGAATTTTGACAATGTGAATCTTGATCTGATGTATGCACTTCCGCATCAGACAATGGCGGAAGCCCGGAACGATATCGAGACCGCGATCGCATGCGGCATCTCGCATATTTCCGCTTATCATCTCACCCTGGAACCGAATACATTGTTTCATCGCTATCCGCCACCGTTACCGGATGACGATTTGTCCGCGGAAATGCAGTTGATGATCGAGCAAACGCTTGCTCACGGCGATTATGCCAACTACGAAACCTCGGCTTTTGCCCGATCCGGGCGGGAGTCGCGCCACAACATGAATTACTGGATGTTCGGCGATTACCTTGGCATTGGTGCGGGCGCGCACAGCAAAATAAGCTTCGCCGATAGGATAGTGCGCCAGATGCGCTATAAGCAGCCCAGGGATTATCTGGCCAAAATGGCGCCGGACATGACGGCATCCGACTCACCAGTCATGGAACAACACGAAGTGGAGCGGAACGATCGGGGATTCGAATTCATGATGAACGCACTGCGCCTTACAGAAGGCTTTGCAACGGAAACGTTCATGGAGCGTACTGGTCTGCCTATCACCAATATCCAGCGGCAACTTGACGAGGCAGAGCGACGCCAACTGATAGAGCGCGATTATCAGCGTGTCGCGCCTACTCTTGCTGGCAGGCGCTTTCTGAATGATTTATTGCAGATCTTCCTGCCGGAATAAAGGAACATATAGTCTCTATCTTTTGCATTCTTCCTATTTCTTTTGAAACACCAAATCCCACACGCCATGCCCCAGCCGCAAACCGCGCTGCTCGAATTTGGTTAACGGCCGGTATTCCGGCCGTGGGGCATAGTCAACAGCGGTATTGGCAAGCTGCGGTTCGTTGCTCAATACTTCCAGTATTTGGCCGGCATAATTTTCCCAGTCTGTTGCGGCATGGATATAGCCCCCGTGCTTGAGGTGCTCGCCCAGAAGCGCGATGAATTCCGGTTGTATCAGCCTTCGCTTGTGATGGCGCGCTTTGGGCCAGGGATCCGGAAAAAAAATATGCACGCCATCGAGACAACCGGATGGCAACATCTGTTGCAGCACCTCTACCACGTCATGCTGAACAATGCGCACATTCGTCAGCCCTAACGCTTCGAGTTGCTTCAGCAGACTGCCTACGCCAGGCGTGTGAACTTCGATGGCAAGATAGTCATATTGAGGGTGTGCCTGGGCGATAGCCGCTGTGGTTTCGCCCATACCGAAACCAATCTCCAGAAACCTGGGCGCGCTCCTGCCAAAAATCTGATCGAGATCAAGCGGATTTTCTGCAAATTGAATGCCGTATTTCGGCATCAGGGTTTCATGCGCGCGGCGCTGGGCATTGGAAACACGCCCCTGGCGAAGAACAAAGCTGCGGATGGGACGATGCTCTGCCATTTAGGAAGAAGGGATCCTAGAGACCGGAGAACCGGAAATTATGAGGATTTGTCTTTGCTGCTGGCGATAGTGCCGCTGACCGGCGAACTGGGACTCGCGCTATAAAGCTTTTTTGTCATGCGTCCCGCGAGATAGGCTTCCCGCCCGGCTTCCACCGCTTTTTTCATGGCGGAAGCCATCAGGACCGGATTTTGCGCAGCGGCAATGGCGGTGTTCATCAGTACGCCGTCACACCCCAGTTCCATAGCGATGGCCGCATCTGAAGCCGTGCCGACGCCCGCATCCACGATTACCGGAACGGTGGCATTGTCGATAATAATCTGCAAATTCCATGGATTGAGAATCCCCATGCCGGAACCGATCAGCGAAGCCAGCGGCATCACCGCCACGCAGCCGATTTCCTCCAGTTGCTTGGCGGCAATAGGATCATCGGAGGTATAAACCATTACCTGAAAACCTTCTTTTATCAGGATTTCCGCAGCTTTGATGGTTTCCACCATGTTGGGGTAGAGCGTCTTCGGATCACCCAAAACCTCCAGCTTCACCAGACTGTGTCCATCCAGCAATTCACGCGCCAGGCGCAGGGTGCGTACCGCGTCATCCAACGTGTAGCACCCCGCGGTGTTGGGTAACAATGTATATTGCGATGGCGGAAGCACGTCCAGCAGATTCGGCTCATCGGGATTCTGGCCGAGGTTGGTACGACGGATCGCTACAGTAATGATTTCCGCGCCGCTGGCATCAATCGCCGCGCGAGTTTCGGCAAAATCCCTGTATTTGCCGGTTCCCACCAGAAGCCGTGAAGAATAGGTCTTGCCAGCAATAACGAGGTTATCCATAAAAGCCTATTTTATCCCCCACCCACTGCGACCACGATTTCAAGCCGATCCCCATCGATCAGTATCTGCTCGTCAAACTTGCTGCGCGGGACGATTTCACCGTTGCGCTCGACAGCGATACGCTTGCCCTGCAACACCATGTGCTC
>JBDTWQ010000010.1:0-12860 GCA_040006595.1 Nitrosospira sp. | reverse complement strand
GGTCAGGCTGAGAAATCTTGGGGCCGATGATTTTGCAGCTTGACGGGATCGAAGGATCAAGCACCCCGCCGCAAGCAGCGGGGTATTAATTCGCCCTTACAATACGCTGGCTTTCAGCCAGCGTTCGCCCCAAGGGGCGGGGAATTGAACCCGCAGAGATTAAAGGCCGTATCGACCGCGTCAGTATGGTGGGAATGGACCTTGCTATCGCACACGCTAACCATCGAGGTGCAGGAATGGAAATGGTTGCCTGAAAACCTCATGAAGGAAGTGCGGCGACCGGCCTGCCGCTGATACGCCAAGTGAAAGGGGTGACTAAGGGAACGTTGGTTTTGTATAGCGGGTTACCATGTTGTCGGGTAGAAAATTGTCTCCAAAAGACGACAAGCGGCCCATCAAGTCATGATAGAATGTCGAAAAATAGTGCTTAAGAACTACATCACTTTTTCCATCATTCAACCGGGAAGTGACATGGATAAAGGAGTTGCGAGTCTTCTGGGGCACGGTTCGCGGTATCCAGCATTTTCCTGAACATTGTTATATTCAATGTAGTGTGACGCCTGAATTAAGTAGCAGTACTGCACGGCATCGCCAATAGATAGTTTGCCAATTTATATCGCTGATAAGTATGTTAATGACTGGTGAGACGCTGCGAACTGTAGCAAAAATGCATAGATGCATCGTTTCGTAATGCTTTTCCGTACATTCTTTTGGACTAGCCCTTATGATTATCGTCCATTTTTTATAATTTCCAGCTGTAAAATCTTACAGCTATCAATGATTCCCAATCCGTTGTCTCATAGCATCGTTCTCAATCAGCAACAGGTCGGCGAAACATGATTCTTCCGGGAACAGAGAACCTACGGCATCCACTGCTGCGACCAACTTTAACCTTTCACGAAACAATGAAGCAGGTTCCCAGTTCTTGCGCCTCGTTCGACCATCAACGCCGCTGCTTCTACTGCATTACATGGTGGGACGGAATTTCCTGCTTAAAACAACGACAAACGCACCGCTCGGTCTGAATTTACGACTCGCATGGATGACCAAAAATGCTTTCTCGGCCCAATCATATTTGAAACAAGCTTAAACAAGCCATTTCATGATCAATAACCGATTATGTTCAACTTAGCCAGCATGCAACCGACAGAAGACTATCGGCGAAGCGTTTTAAAACCTGCAGATTTCATCAAAGCTACTAGAGCTTCTTCTAATGAATGACGTGGTTGCCGCCTTTAACGAATATTTCGAAGTTATCGATGCCCGTACGCCGGAATTATTACGCAATGTATTTCACCTGCGCTACCGGGTATATTGTATCGAGCAACGTGCCCCAGGGTTTGAAGCGTCGAACTATCCCACGCAGATGGAGAGCGATGATTATGACCGCCACTCATCTCATATACTTCTGCGGCATCGTCCATCTGGCGAATTTGTCGGGACGGCGCGCCTGATACTCCCCGATCCCTTGAATCCGGAAAAACTGTTTCCCACTGAGCAGCATACCCAATTTGACCCTGCTCTCATCGACATCAGCAGACTCTCACGGCAAAACACCGGGGAGATATCCCGTTTAGTCGTTATACGCCGGTTCAGCCGACGGGGAAACGAATTAATACATGCTATTGAGAATGGCGTGCGTATCGAAAAATGGGCACCCACAAACCAGCGACGCTTCCCTCATCCCATGCTTGCACTTGCTGTTGGCATAATCCGTATGTCGGTTCAAAACAATATCACTCACTGGTTCTCAGTCATGGAACCCGCCCTGAATAGATTGTTAGGACTCTACGGGTTACAACTTGATCCTGTTGGGCCGATAACCGACCACCACGGGCTGCGTCGGCCCTATTACGTTGATCTGGTCAAGATGCTGGAGAGAATGTACAGAGACCATAACCAGTTCTGGGAACTGGTTACCGACTACGGCAAAGTCAGACCGATGCCCAGCGAGCGGGTGCCGGATCCACCATCAAATCCTGAACATTGCCGATGAGGGCTGAACGATAAAATCTCAAAAGCTTTCTACAGCTTTATCCCTGGCATCCGTTATCAACGTTGCTGATGAAGTTGAACAAAAAAAGACGGCTTACACGCAAGGCTGCGTTGTCAAAGCCCGATTCATTTCAAGGTACATCCATTTATATTTTTGGTGATCTAACCTCGGCTTGACTTCAGCAAATCGCACGGATGAATTATATAAATCGTGACAACTAGAATAAATATCCGCCATTCCATCCTGTTTGGATGTCTGCTGCTCGGCATAATTTATGCGGACATTGCCAGGGCAACGGAGCCATATGAGATCGTGACTAACCCAGGCGTCAATGAGAAAACACTCTCCAAGAGTTCTCTGCGTGCGGTCTTCGGCATGCGCCTTCACACTTGGCCGGATGGCACTGCGGTCAGAGTATTTGTGATGCCCGATGATGCGCCCTTGCACATAGCCTTCTCTAAAGAAAAACTGAATGTCTTCCCGTATCAATTACGCTCGGCCTGGGACCGGCTCGTATTCTCCGGCACGGGCCAAGCGCCTGGTACCGTAACGTCCCCCGAGGAGATGCTTGCCAAAATCGCCACCACGCCTGGCGCAATCGGCTATTTAACGAAATCCAAGACGGATGGAAGAGTCAATGTACTGGAAATCAAATAGCATCATGAGTAAGCCTTCGTCAAGGACCGCCAGCGTAATTGTCCTGTTGACTCTTCTATGGGGTTTTTCTGCGCAGGCTCAGACGCTTTCGAAACTGCTGAAACTTCCCGAAATGCCCAAACTGCCTCACAACTTGCAAATTCATGGCTTCGCGAGCCAGTCCTGGCTAATGAGTTCGGATAAGAATAATTTTTTTGGAAAGAGTAGTTCTGATAACGGAAGTTTCGATTTCAGGGAGCTTGGATTAAACGCTTCTATGCGGCCTTTGAGCAGATTGCAATTTTCGGCACAAATGCTATCACGCACCGCTGGCGTGGGCAGTCCTGGCAACGTGCGTCTCGATTATGGGTTTATGGATTATACATTTTTCTCAGGCGAGGCCAGTCAACTGGGGATACGTCTGGGTAGAATGAAAACTCCCTTTGGTTTCTACAACGATACAAGGGATGTTCCCTTCACGCGGCCAAGCATTCTATTGCCGCAATCCATCTACTTCGATCGTACCCGCAAGCTGGCGATCGCCGCGGACGGCGTGCATTTGTATGGAGAGCATCGTTCTGATCTAGGGGATGTTTCCTTTCAGGCTGGCACCGTACGTCCATTGGTCCGTGGCGATGAAGCCGAAGCGGCGGTATTTAGCAGGCAGCTTCCCGGGCACCTCGCGCCGGAAATTTCCTACACCGGCCGCGTGAATTATGATCTCGATGGCGGGCGAGTCCGCTTCGCCGTCAGCGCGACCCAATTAAACATAGGCTATACACCGGGCGCGGTTGATGGACTTCACGCAGGCTCGATTCGCTTCACCCCCCTTATTTTTTCCGCCCAATATAACGCCGAACGCTGGAGCCTTACCTCCGAATATGCGCTTCGCCACCTGGAGTATAAGAATTTCGGCGTACAGCAACTTGCATTAGATTTCTATGGCGAGAGTTATTATTTTCAGGGCGCCTACCGCGTCACCCCGGAATTGGAAGGCATTGTTCGTTACGATGTTCTATTTACGGACAAAGACGATCGCAGCGGAAGAAAGTACGCAGCGGCCACCGGGGTTGCCGCCTTTAATCGCTTCGCCAAAGATATAACTGTCGGTCTCCGCTGGAATGTTACACCGGAATTCATGCTGCGCGCTGAATACCATCATGTGAATGGTACTGCGTGGCTCTCCACACTCGATAACCCGAATCTGCGCGATTTGTCGCAGCATTGGGATCTTTTTACAGTCCTCGGTTCCTATCGGTTTTAGTGACGATACCCATGGAACAGGATCTCCATAAAGGTATAGTACAGCGCGTTGGCAACGCAAGAGCGGGACCGCATCAATTTCTGGGCCTGAAGTGGAAGGTCCTGCTGCTAAGCAGCCTGATATTACTTGCTATCGTAGCTTCCTTCAGTGCCATTACCTACTCAAGTCTGATAGATAATTTTGAGCGCCAAAGGAATGTTCAGCATCAGCGTTATGCCAGCGAAGTTGAAGGTTCAATAAAACAGATTTCAGAGAATTTGCATCAGCTTGCCGAATTGGTCCCTTTTCTGGAAGGAATGAATAATGACCTCCTCGCAAGCAACGGAAAGAATATCTCTCAAACATTTGATCCGTATTGGGCTCCCTTGCAGCTCCATAAAGGCATCGAGGTTGTACATTTCTATGATAGCTCAAGTCGGCTTATGGCAAGCTGGGGGGGGTATGAATCGGATACTCATGTAAATGGTTTGATAAAGAATTGGGTTCGTGAAGTCAATGCACGCGAACAGCCCACCAGCCCTCTCAGCTGTGAAGAAACCTGCATGCAGTTCGCCGTGGCACCCTTGCTTGTGGAGGGGAATAATGTCGGCGTGGTAGTCATCGGCGCACCCCTGGTCGATGCTATTTTAGGGTTCAATGATATTTCAGGCGCGGATATCGGTTTACTTATCAAAGATAAAGACGATGCGTCGAAGAGTAACGACATAAGGATTTCAAACTGGGACGTACGGATCACCGCGCTTACCAATCGCGAAAGAAACCGTTCTATTCTCAATGAGGTTGCGCAGCAATACCCGAGTCTTAACAGTCTGGAAAATGGGGTTCAGGGTTTCTGGGGCAAACGATACCAGCAAATAAAACTGCTTTCCCTGGGAAGAGCAAATGCATCCGAAAAGGCGCAGTTCATAGTTATCACCGATATCACGTCTACCATAGATACTATTCGCAATTCGACACGACAGAACATGATAATAGGTTTGGTGGGGCTTTTGCTCTCTGAAATATTATTATTTGTCATTCTTACAAAGCCATTATCTCGACTCAAGCACATTGTATTTACTTTACCGCTTCTAGCTCGCAGTAATTTTAATAATTTTCGCTCCTTACTTCATTCTGCCGGCCAGAAACAATGGTTTAAGGATGAAATTGACATGCTCGATGAAACAGCAGTTGCCCTGTCATATCAACTGGAAAAACTTGAAAACCAGGTCGCCGACCGGACACGGATATTGGCGAGGAAAATGGATGAGTTGAGCAAGGAGAGGGATTTCATTACAAACCTGCTTGATATCGCGCAGGTGATTGTCCTTACACAAAATGCCAACGGTGAAATTATTACGCTTAATGCTCATGGCGAAACACTTATCCAATATACGGAAAAAGAGCTGCAGGGAAAGCCTTTTATTGAGCTTCTTGCTCTCGAAGGTGATCTACAAGACCTGCCCGCCCATCTTGAGGAGGTACGTTCTGAGCAAAGAGAGCAACTGCGTCACGAGGCAAATATCTTGTGTAAGGATCGATCTGTACGCCACATTCTCTGGCTGCATTCTCGTCTGACGCGCCACACTGGAGATGACCCGGCAATGTTATCCGTAGGTCTGGATATGACGGAACACAAGCGCGCGGAGGGTCGGCTGGCATGGCTGGCCGATCATGATCCCCTCACAGATTTATTCAATCGGCGGCGTTTTCAGGAAGAACTGGAGCAGATGCTCAATTTGGCTGCGCGCTACAACTATTCGGGTGCACTACTCTTTTTCGACCTGGACCAGTTCAAGTACATCAACGATACGAGCGGACATCAGGCGGGTGATGCTTTACTCAAGATGATCGCGCGTATGTTACTTAGCAGTATTCGCAGCGTCGATATCCTCGGACGTCTGGGCGGAGATGAGTTCGCGGTGATTTTGCCTCAAACTACCGCGGAAGGGGCAATAGAAGTTGCAAAGAATGCACTCGCTTGCCTAGGCGAGGGAAAATTAACCATAAATGGCCGAACTCATAAAGCTTCGGCGAGTATTGGTATTGCGCTCTTTCCCGAGCATGGGAACAATGTTCATGACCTGTTAGCCGCGGCGGATCTCGCCATGTACCAGGCCAAGGAAGCTGGACGCGGCGGCTGGCATTTATTTTCCGATGAGGAGAAAACGCGCGAACGCATGCATACCCTTGTATATTGGAAAGAAAAGATTGAGTATGCTCTTATGCATGAACAATTCCTGTTCTACTTTCAACCCATCATGCATATACAGGATAAAACGATTGACCATTACGAAGTGCTCCTACGCATGCTCGACGACGACGGAACGATACTCGCTCCCCACCTTTTTATACCTGCAGCAGAACAAACCGGCCTTATTCACGCCATTGATCATATGGTGTTACGGAAATCCATTGCTCTATCCTCTGAAATCCAGCACCAAGGGCACCCAGTCCGTTTCTCGATAAATTTATCGGCTCATGCATTTCATGATCCAGAATTGCTACTTATCTTGACGGATGCCTTTGCTCACTACGGTGCAGATCCGTCAAGTTTCATGTTTGAAATAACCGAGACGGCGGCGCTAGAGGACCTGCCGGGCGCACGCAACCTGATGGAAATGATAAAGGCGCTTGGCTGCAGCTTTACGCTGGATGATTTCGGCGTCGGCTTCTCTTCTTTCTATTACATACGGCAACTTCCGATCGATGTGGTAAAGATCGATGGTTCCTTTATACGAAATTTGGCCGACAGTCCTGACGATCAGATCCTCGTAAGAGCTTTATGTGACGTGGCAAGAGGGTTCGGAAAGAAAACAACTGCCGAGTTTGTTGAAAATGCCGCAACGCTCGCCGTGCTAGAGAAAATGCAGGTGGACTATGCACAAGGTTTTTTAATAGGAAGACCTGCCCCAGCCCATGAATCACCCTTCAACGATTTTTTGAATGTCCCTATCTCATAGATGTGTTTTATTCGTCACTCAATCCCCCGCTGGAACAACGCCCATGAAAGCTTCACGCGAGAATAGCTGTTTGCGCTGGACTTCCCAATATTCCATCGGGTCGCGCTTGAAACCACTTTTGGCAAATTGGTGCCAACGCCCGGTAACATAACACATCAGCACATTTGCCTCAGCGGACACGTCCAGATCCGCCGCGATTTCCCGCTCGTTAATCGCGAAGCGCAGCGCCTGTTTCAGCGTCATCTCAAGCCGATCATGCAATTGATTGATGCGCGTTTGTAGGCGATCATTCTCATTTATCAGTGCGTCGCCGATCAGTACCCGAGTCATACCAGGGTTCCTCCGGGCGAAACCAAGCAGTAGCGACAAGATACCATCGACTTGCCTGATACCGCTTTTCTCTTCCGCTGTCAGTTTGTTGATAAGACCAAACAGGGTTTTTTCAATGAATCCGATCAATCCTTCGAACATCTGAGCCTTACTGGCGAAATGACGGTAGAGTGCCGCCTCGGAAACATTGAGTTGAGATGCCAGCGCCGCGGTGGTGATTTTTCCCGCGCGGGGGCCCTCCAGCATTTCTGCCAGAACCTGCAGGATTTGATCTTTTCTTTCACCGGATTTAGCCAGCATGAGTTCCTCGCTTCGACAAAACCACCTCATATTTATCAGAAACGTTCCGTGCCACAGTATGCGCAACAGTGGTAAAAATTAGCTCGCCTTTATTAGCGTTCCCACACCCTCATCCGTCAGTACTTCCAGTAACAATCCATGTTCCACACGCCCGTCAATGATGTGGCAGGAGTTGACTCCGCTTTTCACCGCGTCCAGCGCTGAGCCTATTTTTGGCATCATACCGCCCGAGATTGTTCCGTCGGCAAACAACTCATCCACTCTTTGCGCCGTCAATCCGGTCAATAAATCACCATTCTTGTCCAGCACGCCACGCGTATTCGTGAGCAGTATCAGTTTCTCGGCACTCAGAACGCTGGCCAGCTTGCCCGCCACCACATCAGCATTGATATTGTAGGATTCGCCATTTTTACCCACGCCGATAGGCGCAATCACCGGAATGAAATCCCGCGTTTCGAGTAGCGCAATCAGATCAGGATTAATGCTTTCGATCTCCCCTACCTGCCCGATATCGAGCCATTCACCAGCCCTCTCTTTATTCTGCATAAGCATCTTTTTTGCGCGAATGAAACCGCCGTCCTTGCCAGTTAAACCAACGGCAAGACCGCCATGGCGGTTGATGAGATTGACGATATCCTTATTGACCAGTCCTCCCAGCACCATTTCGACCACGTCCATCGTTTCAGCGTCGGTCACGCGCATCCCTTGAATGAATTCGCCCTGTTTGCCGACCCGCTTCAGCATATCGTTGATCTGGGGCCCTCCCCCATGAACGATCACTGGATTCATTCCCACCAGTTTCAGCAGCACGACATCGCGAGCGAAACCTTCCTTGAGATTTTCCTCGACCATGGCGTTGCCGCCATATTTTATAACAATGGTTTTGCCGTGAAAGCGCTGGATGTACGGCAACGCCTCAGCCAGAATTTTAGCTTTTTCTTTTGCAAGGGAAAAAGAGGGGGATAGCAGCATTGTTCTTCTCAAGAGCTCTGGCGACACGTTTTGAATCCGGATAACTATGGCTAAGACCGGACGCTGGCAGCTAATGCATGCAATTATCCAACGGTATGAATATTTCTGCCATATCCGCTTACGCTTCCACCGGCTTCTCGTCGAACCAGCGGTACAATGTCGGCAGTACAACTAGTGTCAGTAAGGTCGAGGTGATCAGTCCACCAATCACCACAATGGCAAGCGGACGTTGCACTTCGGAGCCGGGGCCGGTGGCAAAGAGAAATGGCACCAGGCCCAGCATAGCAACAGTAGCAGTCATCAACACCGGCCGGAAGCGCTGCTCGCAACCCTTAATAACCGCTTCAGCCACGCTTACGCCTTCGTCACGCAATTTTCGGATATATGAAATCAACACTATCCCGTTCAATACCGCAATACCCCACAATGCAATGAAGCCAACCGAGGCCGGCACTGAAAGATACTCGCCGGTAACGAAAAGTCCGATGACGCCACCAATGGAAGCAAACGGCAGCACCAGAATAATGAGCCCGGCGAGCTTGATTGAATTGAATAGCACGAACAGCAGGAAAAAGATAGCCGCAATAGTAAGCGGGACTATCACCGAGAGTGTCGCCATGGCACGTTCCATGTTTTCAAACTGACCGCCCCAAACAAAATAATAACCTGTAGGTAGCTTGATCTCCTTCGCAGTGCGCTCCTGAAGTTCGGCAACGAAACCGCCAAGGTCGCGTCCATGCACGTTGACGCCGATCACCACGCGGCGTTTGGCATACTCACGCGATATTATAGCCGGGCCGTCGACGACGCGGATATCCGCCACAGCGCTCAGCGGCACCAACACGCCGCCCCGCACCATCATGCCGTCGTGACCCGCTTTGCCGGGAGGACGCAGCAAGAGATCACGGATGGCCTCGACATCGTCGCGGAATATTTCGGGGAAGCGCAGGAGAAGCGTAAAGCGTCGCTCGCCCTCGAAAACCTGAGTGACTGCCTTGCCGCCAATAGCAGTTGCAATCAACTCATTCACGTCGGCAACGTTGAGGCCGTGGCGGGCGATGGCGCGGCGATCGATATCGATAGTCAATTCCTGTTGACCTGACAAGCGTTCAATACGTATATCCCTCGCACCGCGCGTAGACTTGATAATACGGGCAGTCTGCTCCGACAACTTGCGCAACTCGTCCAGATCGTCGCCAAAGATCTTGACCGCGATCTGCGAGCGCACCCCCGTCACCATCTCATCCACCCGCTGCTCGATCGGCTGCGACAGTGCGATATTTACGCCGGGCAGCACTGCCAGAGCCTTGCGGATATCCTCTGCGATCTCCTGCTGGGTACGGCCGGACCCCTCCAGATCCAGCGATGCGATGGGGTCAGACTCATTCTGCGAAGCGGGATCTGCGGGCGATTCGCCGCGGCCGAGTTTGGATACGACGATCTTCACTCCTGGCACGGCGGCGATCAGCCGCATTGCTTCCGCCTCCATCTTGATCGCTTCGTCCAGTGAAATCGAAGGGACACGGATAATCACAGGCGTAACAGCGCCTTCCTGCATGGTTGGGATGAAGGACTTGCCTAAGAATGGGAAAAGGGAAAAAGACAGCGCGAGCAATGCCACGGCTACGACAATAGTAATTTTCTCGCTGGCCAACGCCGAGTTGAGCAGGCGCCGGTAAACCGATTTGAAGAAAGCAATAACTTTGGTGTCGTGATCCGCGCCGCCCTTGAGGATGTAGGCACACAGTACCGGTGAAAGCGTCAGTGAAACAACGAGCGATACCGCCAGCGCAATGGCGATGGTAAATGCAAGCGGACTGAAGGTCTTGCCCTCCATGCCTTGCAGCGCCATCAGCGGCAGGAACACAAGAATGATAATGGATATGCCAAAGATCACTGGCGTGCCCACCTCGACCACCGCATCTAAAATGATCTGCAGCTTCGACTCCTGCATGCTGCCGGCATGACCAAGTCGGTGGTAGACGTTTTCCACCACGACCACCGTAGAATCCACCATTAGACCAATAGCGATAGCGAGCCCTCCCAGGGACATCAGATTGGCGGATATCCCCTGCTCGTTCATTACGATAAATGTAACCAGCGGCGTAATAATGAGCGTCGCCACCACAATCAAGCTCGAACGCACGTCGCCCAGGAAGATGAACAAGACTACCACCACCAGTAAGATGCCCTCTATCAGCACCTTGCTTACGGTCCATATCGCGGAATCCACCAGATCGGTGCGGTCATAAAAGGGCACGATCTGGAGCCCATCCGGCAAGAGACCGCGATCATTGATTTCGGCAACCTTTGCCTTTATCCGGCCAACGATTTCCTTGGCGTTGCCCCCGCGCAACATCATTACAATGCCAGCTGCAGACTCAGTGTAGCCGCCCTTGATGCTGGCGCCCTGGCGCACTTCGGTGCCGAATTCCACCTCGGCCACATCGCGTATGTATATCGGTATACCGTCTACTTCTTTGAGCACGATGTTGCGGATATCTTGTAGGGTGCGGATCAGGCCGACGCCCCGGATCAGGTACTGCTCCGAGTGCAGGGCCAATATGTTGCCGCTGGCGTTTGCGTTGTTGCTCGCGATGGCCCTGTCAACCGCCGCCAGCGTCAGATCATAATGGCGCAGCCGGTTCGGATTGACCAGCACGTGGTACTCCTTTACATATCCTCCGATGGAGTTAACTTCCGCCACGCCCTGAATCGAGCGCAGCATCGGCCTGACCACCCAGTCCTGGATTGTTCGCCGCTCAGTCAGCTCCTCGACACTCAATGCACGCTTGCCATCGTCGGGATGGTCAATGGTATATTGATACACTTCGCCAAGACCGGTCGATACCGGCCCGAGCACCGGGTTGATGCCTGATATCAACCGGGAGGATACTTCGATCAGCCGTTCCATCACCAGTTGGCGTGCGAAGTAGACATCGGTTTGGTCGGTAAACACCAGAGTGATGAGAGATAGCCCGCTCTTGTTCACGGAACGCATCTCCACCAGCCCCGGCAGGCCCGTCATGGCGATCTCCACCGGTACCGTGACCAGCCGCTCGATCTCCTCCGGACTACGGCCGATCGCTACAGTAGCGACCTGTACCTGTATATTGGTTACATCGGGAAAAGCGTCGACAGAGAGATGCATCGCGGCGCGCACCCCCACCCCGACAAGGACGAGCGCGACCACTACCACTATGAGGCGCTGCTTGAGCATGGCGCGCACGATGGAGGCAAGCATGGTCTATTCCAGTTCGGCGAGCTTGCGCTCGTTGTCTAAATGGAAAGCTCCATCCACCACAATGTTCTGCCCAAGGGTGATTCCCTTCAACACGGGACGCATGTCCGCTACTTCAGGTCCCAGTTCGACGGGCACGCGCAGGAACCGGTTATCGCCTTGAGCCAGGAAGACATAGTCGCGATTGGTCTCACGCACCACCGCCGTTTCCGGCACTACCAGACTTTTATGCGCGGTGTCCGTAACGTGCATGGTGGCCAGCATGTCGGGCTTGAGCTTCCGTTGCGGATTCTCTACCATCGTGCGCACCATCACCGTGCGGGTCAACGGGTTGACTGTGTCTGCAACAAATATGATGAGGCCGTCGAAATTTATGTCCCCCAGCGCCGGCACGTGGATCTCCACGTGTTGACCAACCCGTACATCCCGGGCAATCTGCTCCGGCACGTCGCCGACCACCCAGACGGAGGATAAGTCCGCCACCTGAAATAGCTGATCGGCCGGCTGTACCACTTGCCCGATAATGACATTACGCCCAATGACAATGCCGCTTTTCGACGCCCTGATAGCAACGGAAGGCAGGATATGCCCGCTCTTTGCCAGTTCTTTCAATACGCTGCTCTCCACGCCAAGCAATCGCAGCTGATCTTTCGCTGCTTCCAGCTCGGCGCGGGCGACCTCCAGCTCAGATTCACGCCGTTCTACTTCAGCAATAGCGATCACGTCGGCTGCCAGCAAATGGTGAGCGCGCTCGGCTGCTTTTTCCGAGAGTGTGGTCCGTGAGGATGCACGCAAATAGGCCAGCTGCGCCTGAGTCAATTCAGGGCTGGAAATACGCGCCAACGGAGCACCGGCAGCAACGCTATCTCCCAGCATGACGTATAGTTCGATGATGCGGCCCGTCACATAAGACCCGACACGAACCAGTCTTTCCTCGTCCACCTCAACCTGGCTTGGAACCTGCAACTTGTCAGCCAGATCCATCATCATCGGCTGGCCGACCGTGATGCGTTGTACCAATTCCGGTCTGATCGTGATGCTGTTCACATCCTCCGGCTCTTGCGCCACGAGTTCTTTCTTCGGTGAAGCAGCCTCCTCGCCGCCGCATCCCAGCAGCGCGGCAATTACAACGGCACCGATTACCGACATTGTCGTTTTCATTCTGGGGATTGATCCTTG
>JBDTWQ010000009.1:0-14249 GCA_040006595.1 Nitrosospira sp. | reverse complement strand
TGTTGCGCGGCAGTTGGTAGAAATCCGCGCCATGAAAGCTGGCAAAGGCTTCGAGTTTATCCAGCGCGCCTGCTTGTTCAAAAGCTTCTGCATACAGTTCAATCGCCGCATGTGCGGTATAAATGCCTGCGCAGCCGCAGGCCGTCTCTTTGGTGGATCGGGAATGCGGCGCGCTGTCGGTACCGAGAAAAAATTTTGGGTTACCGCTGGTGGCGGCTTCAATCAGTGTACGGCGATGAATTTCGCGCTTCAGCACAGGAAGACAATAGTGGTGCGGCCGGATACCTCCCTGAAACAGGGCATTACGATTGAGCAGCATGTGATGGGCGGTAATGGTGGCGCCAATATTGCTTGAGGCGTCCCTGACGAATTCCACCGCCTCCCGCGTGGTGATGTGCTCGAACACGATCCGCAACTGCGGGAAGCGTTGCGTAATGGGGATCAGCACCCGTTCCAGAAATATTTTTTCCTTGTCGAACACGTCTACTTCGGGATCGGTCACTTCACCATGCACCAGCAGCGGCATGCCCGCCTGTTCCATCGTTTCGAGCGTGGCGTAGCACCTGGCAATATCGGTAACGCCCGCTGCGGAATTTGTGGTGGCGCCGGCAGGATAATACTTCACGGCCTGTATCGCACCACTTTTCCTAGACTCGATAATTTCCGCCGGCGTGGTGTTATCGGTAAGGTATAGCGTCATCAATGGCTCGAAGCGCATTCCTTGAGGGAGAGCGGCAAGAATACGCTCGCGGTATGCCAGCGCCATTGCGGTTGTCATCACCGGTGGCTTGAGATTGGGCATGACGATGGCGCGGCCGAAGCGCCGCGCAGTGTCCGCCAGCACTGCGCGCATCTGTTCTCCGTCGCGCAGGTGAAGATGCCAATCGTCGGGGCGAGTAAAGGTTAACGTTGTCAAGATAGTGCGCTGCAACTGTTGATATGGGTTGAAATCCTATTTGTAGCGGGTGGGCCCATCAAGGTTGAAAGCGTCTGCAACAGGCGGGCAATAAGTCTGGCATGCAGCTCGATTTTTACGCGACAGGGAAACTGAAACGACGGTTAGTCCGTTATTCGTCCCTCCAGTGTTGCATGGGAGTGCGGGACTTTTTCTGCAATTAACTGAGTGGCGGCGGCAACCTGCCCCCATGTGTTCCAGAGCAGGACACCGCGCACCTGCTCATCGCGTAAATAGTAAATCACACCTTTGCGGAACGGTTCTTTCCAGTCTTCGATAATATCAAGGCTGGCATCCAGTTCTCCCACTGCTTCATAACCCAGGTCAAACAGGTCGGAATAAAAGAAAGGCTGGTGAAGATAGGTGTCCGATTGTCCGGCCATGTTTCGCCCCGCCATTTCTCCCATGACATTAGCGTTGTCCTCATGTTCCACGCGTACACGTTTACCCATTACGGCGCTATGGAAATTCGCTACATCGCCCGCTGCATAGATGTCGGGGTTGCTCGTGCGCAGTTGCTCGTCCACGACGATGCCATTGTCCACCGCAAGTCCAGCCTGAACGGCCAACTCGGTGTTAGGCAGGATACCCAGCCCGGCCACAACCCCATCGGCGGAGATTTCCGTGCCATTCCCTGTGGTCACAATAGTCTTATCGCCAGCAGTCCGCACAGATTTGACGGTTTCTGATGCGAGTACAGTGACTCCTTTTTCGCGATAATAAGAATTTATGAATTCAACCAGAGGTCTTGGATAAACGCGCGCGCCGATACCGCTTTCCGGGAAAATCATCGTGACCCGTTTGCCGTTCATTGCAAGCGCCGCGCCGATTTCGGAACCAATGAAACCTCCGCCGATCACAACAAAATTCGAACCATGTTCACTCAACTCGCGCAACTTCCGATAGTCGTCCGCGGTTCTGAAATAAATTATGTTCTCGCCGGAATCGGGAAAGCGTCGTACCGAACCCCCTGTGGCAAGTAAGAGTTTTTCATAGGTGTAAATGTTACCGGCATCATCGGTCGCGGTTTTTTGTGATGGATCGAGGGCCACAATTTTTTTGCTTAAATGTACTGCAACATTGAGACCATGGGCGTTACGCCAAATGGATTCATACGGCGTATCCTTCCACAGCGACTTGGAAAGGGGTGGGCGATCATAAGGCAGATGACGCTCCTCGCAAATCATGGCAATGGCACCATTTTGGTCGATTTTGCGGATACCGTGAACAGCGGAATCGGCAGTCATGCCGCCGCCGACGATGAGGTACTTGTGATGTTTCATGACAGTTTCCCTTTATAGATGCGCATCAGCGCATATTGAAAATTGACCAAATTATAATATTGCGAAGTTTTTCCCGTGTCTGATTTATGAAAAATGTTAAGGCGTTCTCGCGGAACATTTGGATCTGGCTATCAAACGGTGCGGAAAGGAACCGTAAATTAGCGCCATTGCGGTCAGAGCAGTCAAGGCACTATTGCCACACCGGACCACTCAGCTTTTTTTCAACAGGCCCTATACCAGTATAGCCAGTATATAATGGGTTCCTCTACAAATTCAAAGTTAGGGCCGGGCAAAGCCCCATAATTACGATAATGAATGACACGAAAACTGATATGGGAACGACGGCGATCGATATTTGCGTACAGCATGCGCGAGAGATACTCGCTTCCCAGCTTGAAAAAATTAAGGACAAGGGATATGACTTTGCGCCTCAGTTCAGGCAAATGACGATTCAACTATACTTGGCAGGTGTCATGTGGCGCCGCGGCGAGAGTCTCAGCATATCAACCAATGCCCGTGATCATGCTTTTGCTGCACTTCAATCAATGCTTATCAGCGATGGCATGAGTAAAAAGCAGGCTCAACAGCGAATTGCATTTCTGAACAATATGTCTCGAGTGGAAGACGGTAGCGACACACTTGCTATCACGATCGGTTATGAAGCGGTACCGGATGACAATAGCCTGGCCATGATCTTTGATGAGTATCGAAATGAGGTACGGGTTTCGGGGGCATTCTGGCGCTTTTACGAGCGTGGTAAAAAAATCATGTTTATCGGTGGTGCGGTAGCAGCCTTTGTAACGATTTGGGCCGTTACGATTTTCCTTCCAAAAACTGAAGGAATTGATGTACTGGCGGCGGGACTTCTGGCAGCCACCCTCGTTGTACTTCCGACGTTCTTGATTGGGCTATGGATTTACCGCATGAAGATCAAAAAACCAAATCCGCCAACTTCACCTCCGGCGTGATCGCGAGAAGTGCCCTCGATCCGGAATTGCTTGTATTTTTTTCGAGGCCGGCAGTCGGGTTAAGCTGCCGCTCGCAAGCGTATTCATGAACGCATTCTCACGATAAGTCTGCACGGAAGGTGAAAGCCTCACCCGGACAAAGTATAATTGCCTGTCCACACATCCTGCGATATTGTCGATTCGACCCACATAATGAGTGCCACAATCATGGATGGCAATGCGTTAGCCAGAGAAGTGCGGGCCGAATGGAAGGTTCGCGCGGAGCGCTTAACGAAAAATGGCGTGCAGCCGGGGTTGGCTGTGGTCATTGTCGGCGACAATCCGGCTTCGAGCATATATGTGCGAAACAAGGCCAAGGCTTGCAGCGAGACTGGAATCTATTCGGAAATACATGCGTTCCCGGAAAGGGCGAGCCAGGACGAGGTGATACAGCGCATTCAGGAACTGAACAGGAACCCTAAAATCCACGGTATTCTGGTGCAACTGCCGCTACCCCGGCATTTTGAAAGCAGCAAGATCGTTGCCTCCATTGCGGTAGAAAAAGACGCGGATGGTTTCCATCTTTACAATGTCGGCGCCCTTGTCACCGGCAATGCGGTTTTTCCGCCTTGTACTCCCTATGGCGTAATGAAAATGCTGGAAAAATGCGGCATTCCGGTCGAGGGCAAGCATGCAGTAGTGGTAGGTCGCAGCAACATCGTAGGTAAGCCGATGGCACTCATGCTGTTGCAACACGGTGCAACCGTCACAATCTGCACGTCGAAGACGCTTGAGCTGGCCGAGCACACAAAACGGGCAGATATTCTGGTGGTAGCCGTCGGAAAGCCGCGCATGATTACCGCCAGCATGGTGAAACCCGGTGCAACGGTAATCGATGTTGGCATCAATCGCATGCCTGACGGTAAGCTTGCGGGTGATGTGGATTTCGAGCCCGTCAAGGAGAAAGCAGGTCACATTACGCCTGTGCCGGGCGGGGTGGGGCCAATGACCATCACCATGTTGCTGTGCAATACCATAGAGGCTGCGGAACGCGCCCAAACCGCTCAGGCAAAGGTTTAGCCACAGCGTAGTATCGGTAAAACCCTCAACATTTGCGAGACGAAACATGGAACCCTTACCGGACATAGATCCAACTGAAACGAAGGAATGGCTCGACGCGCTGGAATCCGTGCTCACACACGAGGGGACGGAACGGGCGCATTATCTGCTGGAAAGGCTTGTGGAAAAGGCCCGCCGTTCCGGCGCATATCTTCCTTACAGCGCCACCACTGCCTATATCAACACGATTCCCCCCGGCAAGGAGGACCGCTCGCCCGGTAATCACGCGCTGGAGCATCGTATCCGTTCCTACGTACGCTGGAACTCCCTGGCAATGGTGTTACGCGCCAATAAGAATTCCAATGTTGGCGGCCACATTGCCAGCTTTGCGTCCGCCGCGACACTCTACGACGTCGGCTACAATCACTTCTGGCATGCCCGCTCCAAGGACCATGGTGGTGACCTGTTATTCGCACAGGGGCATTCCTCGCCCGGTCTTTATGCCTATGCTTTCCTGCTGGAGGAGTTATCGGAGGAACAACTCGATAATTTTCGCCAGGAGGTTGACGGGAAGGGCATATCCTCTTATCCGCATCCATGGCTGATGCCCGATTTCTGGCAGTTTCCGACAGTATCAATGGGGCTGGGGCCATTAATGGCAATCTATCAGGCGCGTTTCATGAAGTATCTGGATAGCCGTGGGTTGGTCCAGACCAAAGGACGCAAAGTCTGGACTTTCCTGGGCGATGGCGAAATGGATGAACCAGAATCCCTCGGCGCGATTTCGCTGGCTTCACGTGAGAATCTGGACAATCTGATTTTTGTCGTCAACTGCAATCTTCAACGCCTTGATGGCCCGGTGCGTGGCAATGGCAAGATTATCCAGGAGCTGGAGGCCGCTTTTCGCGGTGCCGGCTGGAACGTCATCAAAGTAATCTGGGGTTCCTACTGGGATTCTTTGTTAGCCAAGGATACCAAGGGCCTGCTGCAGCAACGCATGATGGAATGCGTGGATGGCGAATATCAGACTTTCAAGTCCAGAGACGGTGCCTACGTGCGCGAACACTTCTTCGGCAAATATCCGGAACTGCTGGAAATGGTCGCCAACATGTCCGATGATGATATCTGGCGCTTGAACCGCGGGGGTCACGATCCACATAAGGTCTATGCCGCTTACGCGGCCGCAGCCAGGCATACCGGGCAGCCGACCGTGATACTTGCCAAAACCATCAAGGGTTATGGCATGGGTGAAGCAGGCGAAGCGCAGAACATTACCCATCAGCAGAAAAAAATGGGCACGACGTCGCTGAAGGCATTTCGTGACCGCTTTGGGCTGCCAATTGCGGATGACAAGATAGACGACGTACCGTATCTGAAATTTGACAAAGACTCACCCGAGTTCGTCTATATGCAGCAGCGGCGGCAGGCGCTGGGCGGATTCATCCATCGCCGCCAGCGCAAGGCCGAGGCGCTGCGGATACCGCCGCTATCCGCGTTCGATGCATTGCTCAAGGCAAGCGGAGACGGAAGGGAATCCTCCACTACCATGGCGTTTGTACGCATTCTTAATATTCTTGTGAAAGACAAGAATATAGGCAGACATGTGGTGCCCATCGTTGCGGATGAGTCGCGTACTTTCGGTATGGAAGGCATGTTCCGGCAATTGGGCATCTGGTCGTCAACAGGACAGCTCTACACGCCGCAAGATGCCGACCAGCTGATGTATTACAAGGAAGACAAGAGCGGTCAGATTCTGCAAGAGGGCATCAATGAAGCAGGTGCCATGTCATCATGGATGGCCGTCGCTACCGCTTACAGCACTCACGGTGTGCAGATGATCCCGTTCTACATTTTTTACTCCATGTTCGGCTTTCAGCGCATTGGTGACTTGGCTTGGGCAGCGGGAGATATGCGTTGCCGCGGGTTTTTACTGGGAGGCACTGCCGGACGCACGACGCTGAATGGAGAGGGGTTGCAGCATGAAGACGGTCATAGCCATTTGTCCGCATCGACCATTCCCAATTGTGTATCCTACGATCCCACATTTGCGTATGAACTCGCGGTTATTATTCAGGACGGGTTGCGCCGCATGTATGACGCACAGGAAGACGTTTATTACTACATCACCGTAATGAACGAAAATTATCCGCATCCGGAAATGCCCGCGGATGCGGAACAAGGTATATTGAAAGGCATGTACCTGTTCCGGGCAGGCGACCGGACAGAGGGAGAGTATTCCGGGCTGCGGGTGCAATTGCTCGGTTCCGGCACTATTCTGCGCGAAGTCATCGCGGCGGCGGAAATACTGGAGAAAGAATATGGCATTACCGCCGACATTTGGAGTGTCACCAGCTTTAACGAATTGAGGCGGGAGGCGTTGGACGTAACGCGCTGGAACATGCTGCACCCCGCCGAACCGGCAAAATTGTCCTATGTGGGGTCATGTCTCAAAGATCATGATGGACCTGTGGTGGCGGCTACTGACTATATGAAAATATTCGCCGATCAGATACGTGAGTTTGTGCCGGGGCGATACAAGGTGTTGGGTACAGACGGTTTTGGCCGTTCCGATACACGCGAGAAACTGCGCCAGTTCTTCGAAGTGGATCGCTATTACGTCACCGTAGCCGCGCTCAAGGCACTGGCCGAGGAAGGCAAAATACCGGCGGAAAAGGTGGCGCAAGCGATAAGCAGGTTCGGCATTGATCCGGACAAGCCGAATCCGGTAAAAGTGTGAGTGAGCAAAAGTGCATGAGCCATTGCATCTGGATGCGTAGGCATGGTCAGCACAAGCTGTACTTCACTAAGCCTTTAATCCAATTGCAGTAGAAAGAGGAGAACAAGGCGGCGAGGGTGAGACAACGAAAATACGAATAGTACGACCAGGCACCGAAGACGAAGCCAACGCAGTTATCGTTTTTATTACTAATTGGAATTACATATAAACACGAGTGAAGGAAAAAGGCGTGGCAGAAACTAAACAGGTATTGATTCCCGATATCGGCGATTTTCAAGACGTTCCCGTGATAGAAGTGCTGGTGAAGTCCGGAGACTCGGTCAAAGCGGAGGATCCCTTGATTGTCCTCGAATCGGACAAGGCAACAATAGAGGTGCCATCTCCTTTTGCGGGTGTAGTCGGAGAAGTATCTGTAAAATTGGGTGATAAGGTCTCAGAAGGTGCGCTCATTTTGGTGATGCAAGTCTCTGAAGCCGACAACGTGACGCCTGCTCCTCAGTCGGCGTCAGTTCCACAGTTAGCACCCCAGCCCCAACCTTCTCCCCCGAAGCGTTCAGATTCTGACGCCGATTCCGTGACCGGGGCTCCCCGATCAGAGTCAGCTTCCACTCCGCAGCGGATCCACCGATCTACGTTCACCTCCACTCCGATCGACGAAGCTGCCTTCGCCAAGGCCCATGCCAGTCCATCAGTGCGGCGATTTGCGCGGGAGTTGGGAGTGAATCTTGGTTTGGTGAGCGGCAGTGGCCCGAAACAGCGCATACTCAGGGAAGACATACAAGCCTACGTCAAGACTGAATTATCAAAGACGCGCAGCGGCAGCGGCGCGGAGCTTAATCTGCTGCCGTGGCCGCAGGTGAATTTCGCAAAATTCGGTCCGGTGGAATTGAAGCCGCTGTCGCGCATCAAAAAAATATCAGGTGCGAATCTGCATCGTAACTGGGTGATGATCCCACACGTTACACAGTTCGATGAGGCCGATATCACCGATCTGGAAGCTCTGCGCAAGGAATCCAATGAGGCGACAAGAAAAGACGGCGTGAAGGTCACGATACTCGCTTTTCTGATGCGAGCAGCAATATCGGCGTTGAAAAAATTTCCAGAATTCAATGCTTCGCTTGACAGCGACGGCGATGAAATGAATCTGGTGGTTAAAAACTATTACCACCTGGGTTTTGCGGCGGATACGCCAAATGGATTGATGGTGCCGGTAATTCGCGATGTCGACCAAAAAGGGGTGATCACTATCGGCAGGGAGATGGCTGATCTTGCAGCGCTGGCCCGCGAGGGGAAACTTAAACCCGCCGAAATGCAGGGTGCAAGCTTTACCATTTCCAGTCTGGGAGGTATCGGCGGAACTGCATTCACACCCATCATCAACGCGCCCGAAGTAGCCATTCTGGGCGTATCCCGCGCCAGCATCAAACCGGTTTATCGCGATGGCGAATTCATCCCGCGTTTAATGCTGCCTTTATCTCTGTCCTATGATCATCGCGTAATCGACGGCGCAACTGCCGCGCGCTTCACTTCCCATCTGGTCGAGGTGCTCGCCGACATGCGCAGGGTATTGTTGTGAGAAAGGATTTGTCGCTACAAAAATATGAAGATAAAAATTTCAAAGGAAGCTATTTTCCTCCATTCTGCAACTTGGGTGTTCTCAGGTAATGAAAACCGAATTTCCTCTCATTGGTATCTTCGGTGGAACCTTCGATCCCATTCATTACGGTCATCTGCGCGTAGCTGAAGAGATTGCTGAAATGGCCAGCCTGAAAGAGATGCGCTTTGTTCCAGCAGGTATCCCGCGTTTGCGCCGCGCTCCTATCGCGTCGCATCAACACCGCGCTGCGATGGTGCGTGTAGCGATTCGGGGCAATTCAAGATTTATTCTGGACGAGCGTGAAATTCGCCGTCGTGGCGTGAGTTATAGTGTGGAATCATTGCGCGAATTTAAGCAGGAATTGGGAGAATGCGTCATACTGTGCTTTATCACAGGAGCCGACGCATTCATGAAGCTCGCCGAGTGGCATAGCTGGCGTGAACTGTTTGGTCTATGCCATTTCATTATCGCGGCCCGCCCGGGTCATGCGCTAATAACGAATCGCGAAACCCTGCCGCGAGAATTAAAAGAAGAGTGCGCGCAACGTTGGGTATCCGGGGCGGACAGCCTTAAACGTGCATCCAGCGGATTAATTTTTATTGCGCCGACCACTCTGCTGGATATTTCCGCAACTATTATCCGCGCACGTATTGCCGCTGGGAAAAGCATCCGTTATCTGATTCCCGACGCGGCGCTCGATTATATTGCAGCGAATCACTTATATTCAGGAGAAGGATGACGCCCGCTAAACTGGTAAAAACGATTGTTGCCGCGCTGGAAGAAATCAAGGCGCGCGACATTGAGGTGCTGGATGTGACCAAAATGACCGATTTGTTCGATCGCATGATTATCGCTAGCGGTGATTCTACCCGCCAGACCAAGGCGATTGCGAATAACGTGCAGGAGAATGTCAAAGCCGCAGGAGGTACGGTTTATGGCATGGAAGGCGAAGAAACCGGCGAGTGGGTACTGGTGGATCTGGGCAATGTGCTGGTACATGTCATGCAGACTGCTGTACGTGCGCATTACAACCTGGAAGAACTGTGGGCGGAAGCGAAAAAGATAAAAAAGACTGCCGAAGCAAGCAAAAGTAAAACCACTGTCGGACCAAGCGCTATTAAGTCCCGCGGAGCCCCAGCCAAAGTGGCTTCTACCGCCAAAAAAAATAAGCCCTCCAAGCCTGGCCGCGCTGGCGAAGCGTGAGCAATTCTCAATATGAAGTTCCTTATTTTTGCGGTGGGCAGCAAGATGCCCAAGTGGGTAGAGGCTGGTTTTGACGAGTATGCCAGACGCATGCCGCACGAGGCAACCATTGAGTTGATGGAAATAAAGCCGGAGAAACGTGGAGAAGGAAAGAAGGTTGAGCAATTACTGGTTGCTGAGGCCGCTCGCATCCTGGCGGCACTGCCGTCAAAATGCCGAATCGTGGCAATGGATGAGCGCGGTAGACAGTGGACTACCGCCAAGCTGGCCGATTCTATCACCGGTTGGATGAGAAACGGTGGTGATACTGCCTTTCTCGTAGGTGGAGCAGATGGGCTGGATGCCAACATCAAGAATTCGGCTGACGAAGTTCTGGCATTATCCGCGATGACGCTGCCGCATGGTCTGGCACGGATACTGCTGGCAGAGCAATTATATCGTGCAGTGTCTCTTATCAACCGGCATCCTTATCACCGAGCGTAACAACGATCAAACTGTCAAACGTGTAAGTAGACATCTCAAAAGAAAAGGTGATTTGGTTAAGGAATCTGTATAAGCCCCCGAGGTTCCCAGCATAGGCGTGACGCGGTTTTGCGGAATTGGATGCCCCATAGGCGAGGGAAGCGCGGACGCGAATGGCCAGTGCCTTCGCCAGGAGCCTGACAAAAACAGACAGGCAAGTACCGTCCCACGCAGGTTTCACTAAAATCGAGCGCTTACTTTGTTACACTTCCCGGCATCGTAGACCAAGCAATCGTCGTCATTCGCCTTGTGATCGTCCCGATTTTACCAGCTCGTGGCCAACCAAGCGCTTCACCGAGAATTCGTCTGGAGGCTCATTAAAGTTCGCACATTATGACTCTTCCGGAAAATCGCATTTACCTTGCTTCTCGCAGCCCCCGCCGGCGTGAGTTGTTGAAGCAAATCGGAGTAAGTTTCGCAACATTATTGCTGCGCGAAGCTTTGCCTCGCTTAGCGGATGTGGATGAAGCCTGTTTGCCAGGCGAAGCGCCGGCGGATTACACTTGCCGCATTGCCCGAAAAAAAGCCGGGACGGGGTGGGTGCAGCTTATTCAACGCAAGTTGCCACAACTCCCGGTGTTGGCTGCCGACACGATAGTGGTGCTGAATGGACGCATTTTTGGCAAGCCGGAGAACTCTGTTCATGCGCAAGAGATGCTGATTGCACTTTCGGGCCAAACCCATCAGGTATTGACCGCGGTGGCAGTAGCTGCACAAAATGGAACGCAAATGCGCCTCTCTACTTCTACCGTGCGATTCCGCAACATCAGCAAACGTGAAATCAGTATGTACCTCGCTAGCGACGAAGCACATGACAAAGCAGGCGGCTATGCAATTCAAGGCATGGCAGCAGTTTTTATAACGGAGATTACTGGCAGCTATAGTGGCGTAATGGGATTGCCTCTATTCGAGACAGCGCAATTGCTGGAGGAGTCGGGTATGGAAATATTTCCTGAACCGGCGAGAAACCACAGCAGATCTTTATGAGCAGCGAAATTCTTGTCAACATTACTCCGCAGGAGACCCGTGTTGCCGTAATGGAGCAAGGTGTGGTGCAAGAGCTGCATATAGAACGTACCAGCAGTCGTGGGATAGTTGGGAACATCTACAACGGCCGCGTTACCCGGGTGCTGCCTGGAATGCAATCGGCTTTCGTAGATATCGGCCTTGAGCGCGCTGCCTTCCTCCATCTGGCCGACATTTGGAGATTGCGGCAAGGCGAAGATGCCGACAAACCCATCGAAAGATTGCTACATGAAGGAAAAAGCATTCTTGTCCAGGTTATCAAGGACTCCATCGGCACCAAGGGTGCGCGATTGTCCACCCAGGTAAGTATTGCCGGACGGATGTTGGTTTATCTACCGCAGGAATCCCATATCGGCATTTCCCAGCGCATCGAGGATGAAATCGAGCGCAAGTTATTACGGGAAAAGCTGAAACACTTGCTGCCTTCGGGTGAAAAGGGCGGGTTTATCATCCGCACCATGGCGGAAGCCGCCAGCGAGCACGATTTGCGGACAGATATCGAATATCTGCACAAGTTGTGGCACGACATTCAGGAAAAATCTTCAACCGCTATGCCGGCGCTGCTTTATCAGGACTTGAATCTTAGCCATCGTGTATTGCGTGATTTCGTGGATGACGATACCGCACGTATTCTAGTGGATTCACGCGAGACCTTTCAGAAGATGTTCGCATTTGCCCAGGACTATATGGCCAATATGACGGAACGAATAGACCACTATGCTGGAGAACGTCCATTATTCGATCTGTACGGGGTGGAGGACGAAATTGAGAAATCCCTGGCGAGACGAGTAAACCTCAAGTCCGGGGGCTACCTGATTATCGACCAGACCGAGGCGCTCACTACCGTGGATGTCAATACCGGAGGATTTATTGGTGTACGCAGCTTCGATGACACCATATTCAAAACCAATCTGGAAGCGGCTCAAGTTATTGCGCGCCAGCTGCGCCTGCGAAATCTGGGTGGAATCATAATTATTGATTTTATTGATATGGAAGATGGAGAGCATAAAAATGCAGTGCTCTCCGAATTCAAAAAATCGCTGATGAAAGACCGGACGCGCATGACCGTGAATGGTTTTACTGCGCTCGGACTGGTCGAAATGACACGCAAGCGGACACGGGAAAGCCTCGCTCACATCCTGTGCGAGACGTGCCCTACCTGCCAAGGCCGCAGCGAAGTCAGAACCGCGCAAACGATGTGTTACGAAATTCTGCGCGAATTGTTGCGCGAATCCCGTCAATTCGACGCCCGCGAATTTCGCATTCTCGCTTCGCAACAAGTGATTGATCTATTTCTCGATGAAGAATCCCAAAGCTTGGCTCAACTTGGCGATTTTATCGCCAGACCCATCAGCCTGCAGGTGGAGGCTGCTTATACGCAGGAACAATATGATGTAATTCTGATGTAGGGGTTGCTGAGATAGAAGCTGGTGTGGCATTCACCAGTTTCACTTATCGCCTGCCTCCATGCCTTATGTCGGTACAATCTTAGGGAAACTCTGAATAAGTACACGAGCTTGCCAGCGGGGAGCGTGACGGCGGCTTGCGGAATGGGATACCCCAAACGCAAGGGAGGCACGCATGCGAATGGTCAATTCCGTTCGCTAACGAGCCTGACAAAGCAGATCGCCCCCAGACTCGTCACACGTGCGCCGTCCCATGCGGTGCAGTAAATGGGGCCTCGCTATGTCGCACTTCCTGGCATCGTAGATCAAGCTACGTTTTCGTCGTGCGCCATATGATCCCCGATTTTGCCAGCAACGCTCCATGGAGAACCTTATTCGAAGTCTCCTTAGGCGCGTGTCTCGCTTTCGAGTTCTATGTTCTCGATATCCGGAGTTTCGCAGTGAGCGAATTCCTCACTGTCCTCATAAGCCAGGTGCGTCGTACCTGTGGCCTTGATCAGTGCACCCGCAATGAGCCCGGTTACGAGGGCAAGCGTTACACTGAAAATAATGCCAATGAGTTGCACTGCCGCTATGCCGGGCACCACCATGATGGCAACCAGCGCACCTAGCAATCCGGGCATTCCATGCAGATTGTGGACTCCGCAGGTATCAACGATTTTGAAGCGTGCTTCCAATGCTGGCTGAATAAACACATACCCGATGACACTGACAGCTCCGGCCAGCAGACCAATTGCAAAAGCGCCTGTAGGGGATACGATGTTACAGGTCGATCCGATGGCTACCCCTCCAGCCAGCGCCGCGTTCGCCATGTCGACCATCGATGTTTTGCCCTTATGGAAATATGTGCTCAAGAAATAGGTGCTGAGGGTGGCGCCACACAGTGCGAGCACGGTGTTGACCACGGTCTGCGGCATCTCCTCAAAAGGAACGATGGCTGTGGCGAAACTTGGCCAGAACAGCCACAATACCATCGAACCCAGCATCGCGAAACGATCGGAGGTGGCATCCGATTCAATCGGCTGACTGCGCTGCCGCGCGGTGGTCACTGCAAGGGATAACCCCAAGCCAAAATAGGCGCCAAAGGCATGTATGATGACTGACCCGGCGGTATCTTGAAATCCTTCTGTCAGGCCCATTCCATTATCCAGCACCAGCCATTCGTTCAACGAGTACGCAGGAATCAGGAAAAGCGCCAGTAACGCGTATTGAAAAACCCGCAGACGTCCAAGTACGGCACCCATGGCAATCAATGCGGTGGCCACGGCGAATTCGGCAAAAAGCAGAGCCTTGACCGTGTTTGGAGCAATTTCATGAGCGAAGATTCCGTTGGCGCGCAGCAGCATGTAAAGAGGAAGACCAACAGCCACCACCAGATAGGTGCCGGTCGTAGCACCGAAGCCGTACCTCCGGACGAACACCATGAGAAAGCCGAAACCTACCAGCAACATCGCCAGGATGTGAATAACGTAGTTGTACTGAGCCACTTGCCGCGCCTCACTAAGCTCGGGGCC
>JBDTWQ010000008.1:0-4976 GCA_040006595.1 Nitrosospira sp. | reverse complement strand
TCAAGGATCTCCACCATCACTTCGCCATCGCTGAAGCGGTCCACGGTTGCACGTCCCACATGGATGTTGAGATGCCGTACCACATCCTTCGCCAGCTTGGGATTGGCATTACCGGTGAAAACCATCAAGCTATCGTAGGCCATGGTTAGTATGAAAATTTAAAACCGGGAACTGAAGGACACAGGCGACTCCTCGCAACATCTGTTTGACTGAGCCCTGTATTTTAAGGCTTGAAAACTGGCTGGGGAGGTAGGGATCGAACCTACGAATGCCGGAATCAAAATCCGGTGCCTTACCACTTGGCGACTCCCCAAAATTACTCTTCCGCGAAATCATGCATGGGATGACGATCCAATCCTCGCGCCACGAAACCGCTCATACCGACTGGAACTTGTGTCAATGCTGCTTGTGCTGCTGGCCCTGTGGCGAACTCGGCAAACACGCAGGCGCCGGAGCCCGTCATTGCCGCCATCCTGATACTATCGAGCCGCTTGAGCCATTCCAGATGGCGCGCCACTTCAGGATAAGTTCGGCATACCACAGGTTCCAGATCGTTCCGCCCATGCTCGACGGAAAAGGGCGGTATTTTGATTGGAATCGTGTTTCGTGTCAATTCTTTACTGGCAAAAACCTGCGCGGTTGGCACATGCACGGGTGGCGTCAGGATTAGATACCAGGCGGGCGGTAGCGCGATGGATGAAAGTTCTTCACCTATCCCTTCAGCAAAAGCATTTTCACCAAAAATAAACACGGGAACGTCCGCTCCCAATCTGAGCCCTAGTTTTAATAGCCGATTCCTTTTCCAGCCTAGTCCCCATAGCCGGTTAAGCGCCAGCAATGTCGTAGCTGCATCGGAGCTGCCACCCCCCAGCCCTCCCCCCATAGGGATGCGCTTTTCCAAGGATATTTCCACACCCCGAGAAATGCCGCTTTCCTGCTGCAGCAATTTCGCCGCGCGTACACACAAGTCTTGATCTTCAGGCACGCCGGGAGTGGGGGTGCATAACTTCACTACGCCGTCTTCCCGCATGGAGAAATGAAGCCGATCCGAAAAATCCACGAAGCGAAAAACTGTCTGCAGCAGATGATAGCCATCCTCTCTGCGCCCAACCACATGCAGGAACAGGTTAAGTTTGGCAGGGGCGAGGCAAACGAGCTCAGTGGTCAACTTAGTCATCAAGTCTACATTTGCTTCAGTAGTTACTGCCCAAATTCCAGTTGTCTATTATGAATTTTATTTGAAGATCGCTGCGTTTAAGCATCAACAATTTCGGGCGTGCAGTTTGCGCCTGCGCGGTTTGTACCCGCAGCAACGGGAAATAGCTCAAATAACTGATTTCCCATCCGTCCTGCCGCATAGCCACAACACGCCCCTCGATATCCATGTCTATTGCAGATGCCGTCGCGGGCGAATACATGCTTTGTATCCAGTATTGCAAACCCATAAGCGGTAAGCGCCATCCGAGCACCTGTTCAGTCAGACTTTCCACATCTGTAGCATAATAACTCTCGTGTTCCGAGGTAGTCAGATGCACACCTTCAGAAGAGCGTTGAATCTGCGCCAGAGTCTGTCCCAATGGGGAAAGCAGAAGAATCTCATCGCCGCTTTCGGTGTGACGCCATTGTACCCCACCAGAGAAACTCTCTTTGCCACCCTTCACCGAGACTCTGCCAATCAGCCCGAAATTCGCTGATTTTGCGTCCGCGGCACCCGCCACGGGCTCAGTGACGATGGTGTTAACAATGGTATTTTTATGGGTAAGGGCAGTGCAACCGGCAAAAAAAGGCAGTACACATAAAATGAGACCCCACCATGGAATAACAGATCGCCTTTTACAACGCGAAAACAGCCGCATGCTGGACTGAACCGGCTTTCCACCAGAAGGTTCCATCGTCTTAAGGAACCTCGGCACTACTTCATGAATCTCTTCATGGTACTGATCAACACCTCGTTATCAGGATGGTTCCTGAGGGCGGACTGCCAGACGTCTTTTGCCTCTTCCTTTGTTCCCTGCACCCATAGAACTTCACCCAGATGGGCGGCAATTTCCGGATCGGGATTCATTCCGAATGCTTGCCTCAGGTAACTGAGCCCCTGATTGAGATTACCCATGCGGTAATGCACCCACCCCAGACTATCCATGATGTAAGGATCATTGGGGGAAAGTGCGATAGCTTTTTCAATGAGTTCCAGTGCCTCCGGCAGGCGATTGCCATGTTCTGCGAGACCATAGCCGAGAGCATTATAAGCGTGCGCGTGATCGGGTTTCAATTGAATAAGCTTGCGTAAATCCTTTTCCATGATATCGGATTTGCCGATTTTCTCCGCTGCCAAGGCACGGTCATAGAGCAGATCGACGTTGTCAGGCAATTTTTGCAGACCGCTACTGAGCACTTGAAACGCTTTCTGATAGGAGCCGGTCTCGCGGAGCAACTGGGCCTCAGCGATTATTAGCTGTGCACGTTGCTGGTTATTCGTAGCCGGCAATTGGTGCAAGTACTGGAGGGCCTCATTCGCTTTCCCTTTCTTGGTCAGCAGGATGGCATATCTGATTTGTGCCGGAATATATTGATTGCCAGCGGTTACTGAGCGATACCATTCCATCGCTGTATCAATACGCTGTGTTTTCTCATAAACCCCTGCGAGATAAAAGCGCACCATGCCGGGGTCTCTGTAATCCAGCTCCAGCGCCCTTTTAAAATTCGACTCGGCAATGTCATATTCGCGTAATTCCAGGGATAGCAAACCCACCGCCAGGGCGACGTCGGCATTACCCGGATTCTCCGCTAGCAATTGCTGGAACTGATCACGTGCCTTGATATAATCTTTCTCCGCCAATAATAACCGGGCATAAGTTATACGCGTATCATTGGCCTTGGGATAAGTCTTGAGATAGCCCTCATAAAACTCAAGAGCGCTGGCATTGGAAGTACGCGCCAGTATTCGTCCCTGATAAATCGCCGCAATCTCCCAGTCCGGGCGCAGTGCTAATGCCTGCTTCATTTCGGCCAACGCGATATCAAATTGGTTGGCAAACCATGCTGCCTGAGACACGGCGAAATGAGCTTCCGGTAATTTGGGATAGGGCTTGGCAAGTTGCTGCACCAATTCGAATGTCGCATTTTTATTGGAACCGCGTACCAGCAGACTGTTCAATTGCATGAAAGCCTCGTCGATACTACCTCCCTCCGAAGCCAGCAATTTCTCCAGATGGGGCCGGGCTTCATCCAGCCTGTCGGCATTCACCAACAGCGCCGCAATAGTCTGACGGGCGGTTACCGAATTCGGATCAAGTTCTACCCAGATCTTTGCAGCTTCGAGTGCTGGGACCGGTTGACGGGAATGAAGCGCAATTTCAGTGGCACGCTGGGCGACACGTGGATCGTGGGTAGTTTTCGCAAGTTTGAGGTAAGTGCGGGTAGCGATTTCCTGATCACCACGCTGCAGAGCCGTTTCTCCCAGCAAAAAATCGAATAGCATGGGTGCCGTCAAATCCTGATTGGGCAATTTTGACTGTCCAGCTTCGCTCCGATCCACCGGCTTGCCCGCGTTAACAGCAGTCTTGGCCGGAATCTGCGCACAGGCAGCGAGAAAAAGCAGCAGCAGCGCGCTGGAAATTTTAAGAGTCATGGGAAAATCCAGACAGGTTCGAAAAAATAAGCTAATAAGGATATAAACGGCGGGGTTGAGCTTCAGTACAGCCCACATATTAGGTATATTTTACGCTTATCACAAGAGGACAGTGCCAACAGCGGGGCATTGTCACCGGTCCGGATGTTTACAAACATGTTTATAGGCACCCTTATCAATTCAAAGTTTCAAATGAACCCGCTTGCCGGGTGAAGAAAAATGGAAGGCAACTGAAACGATAAGTGCGGTTTGTTCACAAATTCGATTTATAGTAATGCCCTTCATTCTATAAATTCGAAGCACAAGCAAGCTCATCTCCCACCTGCGGACACGAAAGAAATCTTTGCCCGCAGCATGTGTTTGATGCAATCGATAAAATTACTTGTGCAACACGGTATCAAGCGAAGCGGGTAGGCAGGCAATCCGCGACCGGATACTCGCAAATTTGGATTTATAAAGGTAGGTGCGCTGATGACCGAACAATCCGCCTCATTTACCCTCTCGGTTTGCGGCCTATGTCGCTACTTCGGGACTCGCGTCGCTGTACATGAAATCAACCTGGAACTGAAGCGCGGTGAGGTGCTGGGACTTCTCGGTCCCAACGGTGCAGGCAAGACCACTCTCATGCGCATGCTCACCGGCAACCTTGCTCCGAGCGCCGGTAGTATTGAGATCTGTGGTATAGATTTGCTGGACAAACCCCGCGAAGCAAAGGCGCGGATCGGTTATCTGCCTGAAATACCGCCACTCTACCGGGAATTAACAGTAGACGAATACTTGCAATTCGCCGCGAGGCTGCATCGGGTCAGCAACGAAAAAATCCATTTTATGGTGAATAAGGTCGTACAACGTTGTGGGCTGAACGATACCGGTAAACGTCTTATTGGCTCGCTGTCGAAAGGTTATCAGCAGCGTGTCGGAATTGCGCAAGCCATCATTCATGATCCCGATATAATCATCCTCGATGAACCCACTGTGGGGCTCGACCCTAATCAGATGCGCGAAATCCGTACCCTCATCCGTGAACTTGGCACGGAGCATAGCGTCATTTTCTCGACCCACATTCTGGCAGAGGTCGAAAGCGTGTGTGATCGGGTGCAAATTATGCACGAAGGGCGCACGGTGTTTAGTGACTCTGTCGGCGGACCAAAACAAAACGACTTTAGCCTGGAGGAGGTGTTCGTGCGGTTTACCGTAGACATGGAAAATTCCGGAAGCCTTTAATTTATCATTCTAATATGATTTTTTGTATCAATTGACCTTCACCTTTTTGGCGAGTTCGCTACAGCGGGATTCGGGATTATGATTTTCATCATTGCCCAGAAGGAACTAAAAGTTTTGTTTG
>JBDTWQ010000007.1:0-4541 GCA_040006595.1 Nitrosospira sp. | reverse complement strand
GTATGTAACACAATCGTACCTGGACATACTCTGGCGCAGGCTTGCGAGCAGGAGCAAAAATGAGTGATTCGCAATACATAATCTGGTTCGATGAACTGCGCCTGGCCGACGTAGGCAGCGTCGGCGGCAAAAATGCCTCGCTGGGAGAGATGATCAGCCAATTATCTCATGCGGGAGTTCGGGTTCCCGGCGGTTTTGCTACGACCGCCAATGCCTATCGCGATTTTCTAGCTCATCATGGTTTGGCGCAGCGCATCGAAACGGTGCTTGCGGGTCTGGATACTGGAGATGTCAAGGCATTAGCCGCGACTGGCGCACAGATCCGCGCCTGGATAGTGGAGACGCCATTGCCGCCGCGGCTGGAGAAGGAAATATCCATTGCTTACGAGAAAATGCTGCGGGAAGCGGAAATCAGTGATATCTCCGTCGCGGTGCGCTCCTCGGCAACCGCCGAGGATTTGGCCGATGCTTCATTTGCCGGGCAGCAAGAAACTTTTCTTAATGTACATGGACTGGACAATTTGCTGAAAGCGGTCAAGAACGTGTTTGCTTCGCTCTACAATGACCGCGCCATTTCCTACCGTGTCCACAAGGAATTTATCCATTCCGAGGTGGCGCTGTCCGTAGGAGTGCAACGGATGGTGCGCAGCGACATCGGCGCTTCCGGCGTTATGTTCACACTGGATACCGAATCCGGCTTTGACCAGGTGGTATTCATCACCGCTTCCTATGGTCTTGGCGAAACTGTAGTGCAGGGCGCGGTTAATCCCGATGAATTCTACGTTTACAAGTCCGCTTTGAAGCAGGGAAAATCCGCGATTCTTCGACGCAACCTCGGTTCCAAACTCATTAAGATGCAATTTGCTAAAAGCCAAAACGCTGACCGTACGGTGGAAACACTGGACGTGGATGAAGCTGAGCGCAAGCGGTTTTCCATCACGGATAAGGATGTGGAGGAGCTGGCGCGTCATGCTCTTGTCATTGAGCGGCATTATCAAAGGCCGATGGATATCGAATGGGGCAAGGATGGCACAGACGGTAAGCTTTATATCCTGCAAGCGCGGCCTGAGACGGTGCAGGCCCGTGCCGGGATGGATACATTGCGGCGCTATCGCTTGAAGGGAAAATCAGAAATATTGGTATCAGGGCGCGCCATCGGTCAGAAAATAGGCAGTGGGCCAGTGCGTCTGGTCCTGGATGCCAGAGAAATGTCGCGGGTGCAAGGCGGTGATGTATTGGTGACCGACATGACCGACCCAGATTGGGAGCCGGTAATGAAACGTGCTGCCGCCATTGTCACCAATCGGGGTGGCCGTACCTGCCATGCTGCAATCATTGCGCGTGAGCTGGGCATTCCGGCAGTGGTAGGCTGCGGTAACGCTACCAGCGCATTGTCCGAGAATCAAATGGTCACTGTATCTTGTACTGAAGGCGATACCGGAAACATTTATCGGGGTGCTCTGGAAGTAGAAGTGATTGATCTTGCGCTGGGAAACATGCCGAAGCCACCGGTCAAGATCACCATGAACGTCGGCAATCCGGAACTGGCATTCGATTTCCAGCGCATACCCAACGATGGCGTAGGATTGGCGCGGGTGGAGTTTATCATTGCCCGCATGATCGGGATACATCCTAAAGCAGTCCTGGACTATCCTGATATTCCGGCAGACCTGAAACAGGAAGTGGAAAATCGATGCGCGGGTTACCCCGATCCGGTCAGCTTCTACGTAGAAAAGCTGACCGAGGGTATTGCCACGCTGGGTGCCGCATTTTTTCCAAAACCGGTCATCGTGCGCATGTCGGATTTTAAATCCAACGAGTATTCCAGTCTCATCGGCGGGGAGCGATACGAGCCTAAAGAGGAAAACCCGATGCTGGGCTTTCGCGGCGCTTCGCGCTATGTGGCAGAAAATTTCCGTGATTGTTTTGAACTGGAATGTAGGGCATTGAAAAAAACGCGCGACGATATGGGGCTCAGCAATGTGGAAATCATGATCCCATTTGTGCGAACGGTGACTGAGGCGAGCCGCGTAATAGAATTATTGGCGGAAAACGGCTTGAAACGGGGGGAGAATGGACTGCGGCTAATCATGATGTGTGAAATCCCATCCAATGCACTGCTGGCGGATCAATTCCTGGAATACTTCGACGGTTTTTCCATTGGATCCAATGATCTTACCCAACTCACTCTCGGGCTGGATCGTGATTCCAGCCTCATTGCAGAATCCTTCGATGAGCGCGACCCAGCGGTAAAAGCTCTGTTGCGCCTGGCTATTCAGGCATGTCTTAAAGCCGGTAAATACGTTGGGATTTGCGGGCAGGGACCCTCTGATCATCCAGATCTTGCAAAATGGCTTATGCTGGAAGGAATTGAAAGTCTGTCGCTGAATCCTGATACAGTGGTGGAAACATGGCTGTATCTGGCAGAGGAAGCGAAAAAATCGGGGTAGCCTCAAAGTTGAGTGGTGTAGCACTGGATCATGCCTGAATAAGGAACTGCCATGGCTAGAAGTAGCAATCCGCGTCATATCGGTTTCATTCCAGATGGAAATCGCCGCTGGGCTATGAACCACGGCCTGCCAAAAGAGAATGGGTATGCCCATGGTATTGATCCTGGAATATCACTTTATGAGATATGTAAAGAACGGGGGATAGGCGAAGCTTCCATTTACTGTTTTACTCAAGATAACACCAAACGGCCTTCTTCCCAGAAGCTTGCGTTTACCGATGCGTCCGTGGCATTCGCTTTTGAAATCGCGCGCCGTGGAGCAGCCCTGCTGGTTGTTGGTGATGAGACCTCGGCGCAATTTCCCAAGGTACTGGAAGTATTCAGGGAGCGCCAGGGTACCGGGATGAAAGTGAATCTGCTCGTTAACTATGGCTGGGAATGGGACCTGGGGGGACTTAAAAATGGCAGCCTGCGTTCAAACGACGTTTCACGGCTGGACCTTATCGTACGATGGGGGGGTGGACGCCGGTTGAGTGGTTTTCTTCCGGTACAATCCGTTTATGCGGATTTCTATGTCAGGGATGAATATTGGCCGGATTTCGATCCTCAGCATTTTGAGCACGCGCTATCCTGGTTCAAGAGACAGGATCGTTCATTTGGCGGGTGACACGATGCACCACGAGTATCTCGATTTAATAGCAGGTGAATTTGTTGCTCGCTATTCTTGCAGCCACTCCCCAATCAGCGCCCCAGTCAAAAAGTATCCAGATGCCAGTACAGGGCCTATTTTGTACGCAGCATCCGCATAGCTCTCTCTGACAAATGTAACCAAGGCTTGCCATAAGCCGCATACCGTTTGGGCGCCCGTAATAATAGAACTGCCGATAATTCTCTCCGATGAAGCTGAAAGCATCCTGATTTACAGGAACTATGGCTTCCTTTTTTATCACTTCTACTCTCTGCTCTATTTATCGAATTTCACAAAATAATCACTTCTATGTGACATCTTCTTCACATACATTGTGGCAGTCTGCGTATCATGGGATGTAAGATAGCGCAAGAGCTATTTATACATTTTCAGCAAGTGGGAGACGTAATTCGTAAGTACGGCTGCCTTACTGCGCTTCCTTAATCAAGTTTTACGGTGCTTATTTCATGCTGGGCCTAAAGGAGGGATGCTATGAAACAATCACTTTTTCATATTCTGATGGTTTGCTTATTTCTCCCGATACTGTGGGTAATCGCAATATCATTAAATAAATTTGGCTTTCCTTTAATGGACCAATATCAGGACAAATCTGCTAAATTTTTTATAGCATTTCCCTACATTCTTCTTACCGCGGCAGCGTTATATGGAGCTGGTTGGGTTGCTGAGCGTTTATCCGGATTTTTAACAAGAAAATTTGGAAAAGTCGGTGAAAACAATGTCGAGATCGATGCTGAATATAAGATATTTGACTCGGCGCTCATGGAGAAGAATCGTTCCATTTTCATGAAGAATGTCGACACCTGGCTAAAAGACAATATGTTGGCAAGAGTCATCCTCGGTCTTATTATTGGTTTTGTATTGGTTATTTAAGTCCTTGGCGTCGGCAGCAATTGATATCGCCCGGGCCTTTGCCTGCCTGCGGAGGTGCAGCTAAAAATTTAAAAGGAAAAATCAGACGCAAGTTTATCGGGCTGGGGGTTGCGTACATGGCTCGACACATTATTTGGCAAGCATCAGTTCTGGCGCATACATTCGCTTTTCGGCAGAATCCTGGGTCTGCTGTCTCTCCGACTGCACTCAAGGCCCTGGCCGGGTCTTAATGCCTGGCTTCTCCGAGAGTGCCACAAACACTTAATAGCACACTTATCAGGTTTACCATGCCGTCAACGAGTAAATCCAAATGTTCTTCCGTGGGTTCGAACGTTTGCAATAAAGCCAAGGTTTGATCTACCGGTACTTCCCCATGCTTTATTTGATGGTGTGCGAGATTTAAAGCGAGCACCCGCGCGCATTCAGCGAGCTGTTCTTTTGTCGCTTTCATAATCAGCATATCCGCTAATTCATATGTCTGTTCGAATGTTGATATGTCAGCCATAGTAGTTG
>JBDTWQ010000006.1:0-12507 GCA_040006595.1 Nitrosospira sp. | reverse complement strand
GCTACGACCCGGTTAGCTGCCGCTATTATTGATTGAAGCATGCTTCAGCTAGTGTGTACCAGCCTTAACGACTCGGCATCCATGGCGACGGATGCCAGTACTTTCATATTCTATCGACATAGTTAATGGGCGCATGATCAGCCAACGGTTTTGGTGGTTTTTTAAGATCTTTAAGTAGTGGAAGGAAGGAATTTTCTTCGGATTCTGATTCCATAAGTAATTGCAATAAGCCAACATGCCGAAATCCTAAAGCCTCAGGGGGGAGTAAAGCTGCTGCATCCTTATCGTCAACAACGCGATGAATTGGCAAATTTCGCAGGGTAGCGACAAATGCTTCGTTGCCAACCCGCGGTGATCCGAATGTATATACTGCCTGCGGCGCATGTCGCGATGCCGCGAGTGTGGCAAGCGCTGCACCCAAACTGTGACCCGTGTAAAAGACTGGGCAGGCAAGTGTTGAAAGTTCTCCCTCAATCTCGTCCCACACCGAGTCAAGCGCTTCCCTAAAACCTTTATGCACCCCGACTTTGTTTTGATCCAAAGGAAGTATTCCGAATTCAATATCGGAAAGAAAGTCCTTATGGTTTTTCTGGGTGCCCCGAAACACAAGAACCGCAAATGGTGGCGATACCATGGGTTCGATCAGCATTGCCTGAGTATCTGTTTTTGGTGAAACAAAAAAGGCACGCTGTTTCAATCCTGCCTTTTCTAAAAAGCTGGTTCGGGTCGGATGTGGAACGGGTTTATCTTCCTCGACATCGTGCCGGTAGACCAGCCGGCTTAGTTCAGCTAGCCATAGCGCATTTGCATGGTTGTACTCAGCGGCCGCTTCCGGCTCGAACGGTGGAAATTCCCTGCGAGAAAAGAAGTCGGTTGCTCCTCCCGGGTCTAGGAGGTCTTGCCATGTTGTGGTTGGCATCGATTACTCTTTGGTAATTAAGAATCGCTATTTTGTTCCAATAGGATTGCCAGGTAGATTCTGGCGTTTATCCTATACCGTCATCATCCAGATTATTATAGCTTCCGCTATTGGTGCACCGCACACCGCTGAACCCCGCATCAATCCGAGGATCCGCTACCGTCACTTATTGCACGGAAAACGAATGGACCCCGTATACGGCAAACATCCAGATTTTATAGATATGGTCAACAGGACTACAGCGCATCAACGGACATTGTTACCTGGATAGGCTGGTGCAGCGTAAGCGAATTACCTAAGTGCTGTCGCCACCCATCCAGCAGCGATCATGCTAGCCGGATTTTGATTTCGGCGATACGAGCTTCTCTCACCCTAGTGCTGATTGCGGTTGGCAAGCGAGTGGGATCAGAAATAGTTCTTGTCAATTCTGCGGCAATTGCACCTGCGTCTACACTTCTGGCGGCACTGAATGCTTTGCGTAACCGTTCAGCCTGGGGGTAAGGCTTTTCGGCATAACCGGGCCGGCCGTGAAAATCGCACGCGCAAGCTTGCAGAAATTCTTCGAAACGCTCCGGCTTGCGATAGGCATCTACGGCTTGCAGCATGCCGGCGATGGTTGCAGGACGTAATTCTATCGCCCGATGCACGTCACCGTGGTAGCGTGCAACCAGCAATGCCAGATCACGTGCCTCGTTAGGCACCCTGATGCGCTCGCATAAATCCCTGAGCAATTGCACACTGCGAACTTCGTGACCAATATGACGGGGCCATTCTTTTGGTGGGGTAGTCCCTTTACCGAGGTCGTGAGTAAGTGCGGCGAACCGCACTGGCAGGGAATAATTTTTTGACGCGGCGTGATCAATAACCATCATCACGTGAACACCCGTATCAATTTCGGGATGATATTGTGCGGGCTGGGGCACGCCGAACAAGGTATTCACTTCAGGCATGATGCGGGTAAGAGCGCTACATTCGCGGAGCGCGTAAAACATGCGTGAAGGTTTGCGCTCCATCAACCCGCGGGCAAACTCCTGCCACATCCGCTCAGGCACCAGAGCATCTACCTCGCCGTTGTGTACCATCTCGCTCATCAATGCAAGGGTCTCTGGCGCGATGCGAAAACCGAAGCGCGCGGCAAAACGAGCCGTTCGCAGCACTCGCACCGGATCTTCGGTAAAAGCCGGACTTATATGGCGCAGCAACCCTGCTTCGAGATCAGCCACGCCATCAAATGGATCAATGATATTGCCATCCTGGTCCTTGGCGATGGAATTTATAGTGAGGTCGCGCCGCGCCAGATCCTCCTGCAGCGTGACTTCAGGGGATGCATAAACTTCGAAGCCCTTGTATCCGCGCGAAACCTTACGCTCGGTACGGGCCAGCGCGTATTGCTCCTGGCTTTCAGGATGAAGAAAAACGGGGAAATCTTTCCCTACCGGGCGATAGCCCAGTCGTATCATCTCGTCCGGCGAAGATCCCACGACGACGTAATCGTGGTCAGTAACCGGCAGACCCAGAATTTCGTCTCGTACGGAACCACCAACCAGATAGGTTCTCATGATTGATATTCCCTGGAGGACAAACCTTTATCGCCCTGCCCGGTTCCGGTAGCGGTCGTACCGTTGGCGTGGCATGCGATTCGCCAAATACAGCGGCGCCACCTCTTCCAGTTCAGTGGACCGGATACCCCAGACTTCTGCGAAATTACTAAGAGCGCCAGAACCGCACACACTATCCACTTTCATCGAATAATAATTGTCTCGGGTCATGAGCTTGCCTGGCAGAAATTCCATCATCAGCGCCTGCAGATAAGAGAGGCCGTCATTGAGACCGATAATGACTGGGTCATGTCCGGTTACATGCGCAGCGTATTCTACCAATTGACGCAGGCTGTAGCATTTTGGGCCGCACAAATCGTAACTCTGGCCAAAAGTGTTGGGAGCCGTCAGACTAGCCGCAAATGCATGCGCCACATTCTCGACAAACACCGGCTGAAATTTTGCATCAGGCGATGCCAGGGGCAATACCGGCAACCAGCGCGCCAGCTTGGCGAACAGATTAAGAGAAGAATCTCCCGGGCCGAATATGACCGATGGCCTGAAAATGGTGGTCATCAAGCCCGACGCCATTACGATCCTTTCACCTTCCCCCTTGGAACGCAAATAAGCGCTGGGGCGGTCGATGCCCGCATTCAGCGCACTCATGTGTAACAGTCGCGCTATCCCATTGCGATTGCACGCAGCCACGATTTTGCGCGGCAATTCCACGTGTGCGCTCCTGAAATCGCCATGGAGAATACCTACCAGATTAATGACTGCGTCCATACCTATCAGCAGGCGGTCAAGCGTTGCGTCGTCGTGCACATTGGCTTCCACCACATCCACCGTCGGCAGGACCAGCAACTCTTTGGCACGCTCGCGATGACGGGTAGGAATGCGGAGACTGATTTCCTGTGTCGTCAGCAAATTTGCGATATGCTTCCCCACAAACCCGCTACCACCAATAATGCATACATTATTGATTTTCATGGACCCTTAATTTCTTGTTCGGAAACATTCGTGCCGTTTGATTTTGGCGCGACTATTCCCAAGCGTTGCGTCAGGGTTTTCGCCTGGTGACCAAAGTTACTGGCGTAGTACATGGAGTTGCTCATAACCTTTTTGACGTAGTCGCGCGTTTCATTGAAAGGAATGGTCTCCGCATAAATTGCACCTTCCAGCGGCTTCTCGTCGCGCCATTGCCATGCCCGTCTCGGGCCGGCATTGTAAGCCGCGGAAGCCAGCAGTGGCTGGTTGTCGAGCAAAGTAAGAACATGCTTGAGATAATACGTCCCCAACGTCAGATTGGTATTCACCTCAGTGACGAGGGTTTTGTGGTATTTCTGCATCCCTATTTTTTTTGCAACCCATTTTGCGGTAGTCGGCATCAGTTGCATCAAACCCATTGCTCCGGCGCTAGATCTTGCGTCGGCGACAAAGCGGCTTTCCTGACGAATGAGGCCGTATACCCACGCTTCGTCGAGCTCCTGCTGTTTCAAAAGGTCACTCAGCGCATCGCGATGGGGAGCGAGGAAGCGCAGGCTGAAATCATGATGAAGCACGGTTTTATCGGCGGTATTAATGGCACGGTCGTAGAGTCCGCTACGCCGCGCGACCTCGGCGGCGGCCAGCAGGCGCCGATCGTCGAAATCGCGTATCGCCCAGGCCCACTCGCGCGTGGCCTCGGTACGCAGACTCAGACGATACAAGGCAAGCGCTCGTTGAATTCCCGGTAACCGGTTGACGGCCGTAATCTCGTCCGTTCCGGCTTTATAGGGTTCGGCGGCGGCACCAATCACCAAGCCCAACTCCTCTTCCGCCAGTTGGCCGTAAAAATTATGCTCGGCGCTCAATGACGCAAGGATAGCATTGGCTTCCACAGTTTTGCCTCCGGCTTTCAGAGCCCGTGCCTTCCAGTAACGCCAGGCTCCCACCTGTTGTTCCAGGGTAGACATGGCTTCGATAGTCTCTAATACTAATTCCCAGTCCCCGACGCGTAGCGCAGCACGGGTTTTCCAGCCAAGCTGCGCATCCGATAGCGGAGTCGGTGCGCCGGTGCTGGCCGCTTCCTTGAACCAACTCAGCGCATGCGGATTAAGCCTGCGTGCTGCCTGATCTGCCACATGGACCATAAAATACGAATGCTCCGCATCGTTAAATCGTCCGCGTATCCTGGGCCAATAGGCGTAAGCTTGATCGGGACCGCTACGAAGAAGGCGCAGCATTGCAAAAAGGGCAATTTCCTGATCGGCGCGACTCTTGATCTCGTGCCGGTTTTTTTCCAGGTAGCGCAGGGGATTGTCCGCAGCGGCACTTAGCTTTCGCTCATTGAGCGCCTGACTACGCGGAAGATACTGGTTGATGCGTTTTGCCACGCTTACGTTGCCCACCTCAAGTGCCAGGCGTAGCCGCGTCCATACGTCTTCTACTTTCAGCGATCCCATGGTAACAAGGATTTCAAATAGCGGCGTACAGCTTTCCGGCAGATCGCGGCCGTTAAACCATAGCGAACGCGCTTCGTTAAATGCATTATCATCCTTTACAGCGAAGCGCTGTTGCAGGGAATAGCAGGTGAGTTCGGTATCTCCGTTAATCAGGCCCGGATAGGCCTCGACGAATAATTCCCATTGCTGTGTCTTGCCCAGAGCTTTCAGCCATTCACCCTGCAGCCGGTCGCCGAGAGGACTGTCCTGATAGCGGTAAAGAAACGTTTTTATCGTATCCGCACTCACAATTGTATTCTCCAACTGCGGGCGTAGCTGGTAATAGGCTGCGTAGGGTTCTAGCACATGCCCTTGCAGACGCTGGGCATAAAGGGCCACGGCGGCGGAATCACCGGCCTGGAATGCTTGCCTCATCGCAATGAAATCGTCATCTGGGCTGGCCACCAGGGTTCCGGCGTAAATCGCAAAAAATAATCCTGATAACGCCGCAAAAAACTTTCTCATAACCTGCTATATATAATAAGTATCTGAAATGAAAAATCGAACGGAAAATGGTTCTGCCGACTTCTGACCTATCATTCAACTTTGACACTTCATTTGAGAGAATAGCACATCATGCCGTATATCAGCCTAAACCCCGCGACTAATAAAACCCTGAAAACCTATACCAGTTGGGATAGTCATCATCTCGCAACAGCTTTAGAGCAAGCTTACAATGCTCAGCGCGCCTGGGCGCAAACTACATTTTGCGCGCGCGCAGAACTTATGAACCGCGCGGCCATGCTGCTGTATGAGCGAGTTAATGAATATGCCCGGCTTATGGCTGTCGAAATGGGGAAACCAGTGCGCGAGGGTCGCGCCGAGGTGGAAAAATGTGCGCTTGCCTGTGATTATTATGCGGTGCATGCCGAGCATTTTATGCAAACCGAGATGGTCCAGACCGATGCGAACAGAAGCTATGTCTCCTATGATCCGATTGGCATCGTACTGGGTGTGATGCCCTGGAATTTTCCCTTCTTTCAGGTAATCCGCTTTGCCGCTCCGGCGTTGATGGCAGGTAATGGCTGTGTTCTGAAACATGCCTCCAGCGTGCCGCAATGTGCACTGGCGCTGGAGCAATTGTTTCGCGACGCGGAATTTCCTCCACATCTTTTTACTGCGCTCATGATCGAGGCTGCCGATGTGGTTGAAGCCATCGCCAGCCATCACGTCCATGCCGTGACGCTTACCGGTTCCGAGGCCGCGGGGCGTGAAGTTGCTTCTCATGCTGGCCAACATTTGAAGAAATGTGTGCTGGAGCTGGGCGGATCTGATGCATTTATCATACTGAAGGATGCGGATCTGGAACAAGCCGCCAACTTTGCGGTGAGATCGCGGTTTCAGAACTGCGGACAATCATGCATAGCTGCCAAACGTATTATTCCGGTTGCTGAAATCGCCGACGAGTTTGTATCGTTGTTTATTGAAAAAACAGCAGATTTGAAAATGGGTGATCCAATGAGCGAAACCACTCAACTCGGCCCCATGGCGCGGCTTGATTTACGGGAAGATTTACATCAGCAGGTAACGGATTCGATAGCGCAAGGCGCGCAAGCGGTTCTCGGATGCGAACCCACACCGGGAGAAGGCGCGTTCTACCCGCCATCGATACTTGATCGAGTAACGGCGAAAACCCGGGCATATCATGAAGAATTATTCGGTCCGGTGGCTGCCGTGATACGCGCAACAGATGAAGAAGAAGCCGTTCACATTGCTAACGATACCCGTTTTGGTCTTGGTTCCAGCATCTGGAGCCGCGATTCCGAACACGCCGAAAAACTTGCGCAACGAATTCAGGCCGGTTGCAGCTTTATCAATGGCATGGTCAGATCTGATCCGCGTCTACCTTTTGGTGGCACCAAGGCATCCGGTTTTGGCAGGGAATTGTCTTATCATGGCATTCGAGAATTCACTAACATCAAAACGGTGTGGATCCGGTAAATTTCCCGTAAAGCGCTGAAGAGATTTCGTATGATCTGCCTGCAACAATGTAATGACTACCGCCCCTGAGCGGTTGATCAAATTACACCCTGACCAATCATAGCATCCGCCACTTTTACGAAGCCAGCCACATTGGCGCCATCGACATAACTGATGCTGCCATTTTTGCGCTGACCGTATTGCAGACAGGATCTGTGGATGGCCTGCATGATCTCAAGCAATCTGGCATCCACCTCTTCCCGCGGCCAGGAAAGACGCATGGCATTCTGGCTCATTTCCAGACCCGAAGTGGCTACCCCGCCCGCGTTGCTGGCCTTACCCGGGGCAAACAACACCTTGCTGTGTTCGAAGCGTTTCACGGCCTCCGCCGTGGAAGGCATATTGGCACCCTCGGCGACACAGATCACGCCATTCCTGATCAGGGTTGCCGCATCTTCTTCATTTAGTTCATTCTGCGTCGCGCACGGCAAGGCTACGTCTACCGGTATATGCCACGGACGCATGCCGGCAATAAAAGTGGCCTTTACTCGTTCGGCGTAGTCGCTGATTCGAGCATAAAGATGATTTTTCACCTCCTGCAGTTCAGCCAGCTTTTCGCTGGTAAAACCGTCCTCATCAACCACTGTGCCGCTGGAATCGGATACTGTTATTACTTTGGCGCCCAGCGCCATCGCTTTTTCCACGGCATACTGGGCGACGTTACCAGAACCCGAGACGGAAACCCGTAGACCATCCAGCGAACGACCGGAGTGTTTGAGCATTTCCTCGGCGAAATACACTGTACCGTAACCGGTAGCTTCCGGACGAATCAAAGATCCTCCAAAACTCAAACCCTTGCCGGTAAAAACGCAGTCGGCGCGATTGGACAGCTTTTTCATCATTCCGGCCATGAAGCCGACTTCTCGCCCGCCAACACCTATATCGCCGGCCGGCACATCTATATCGGAACCAATGTGGCGAAACAACTCGCTCATGTAAGCCTGACAGAAACGCATGACCTCCCCCTGGCTTCGGCCCTTGGGGTCAAAATTCGCCCCTCCTTTGCCGCCACCCATTGGTAGAGTGGTCAGAGCGTTCTTGAAAGTCTGCTCGAACGCCAGAAATTTGAGGATGGAAAGATTCACCGAGGGATGAAAACGAGTGCCTCCCTTGTACGGACCAATGGACGAGCTGTGCTGTATTCTGTAACCGCGGTTAACATTCACCTCCCCCTGATCATCCACCCAGGCGACCCGAAAAATGATTATTCGCTCCGGCTCTATAAGACGATCCAGAATGCCATGCTCGGCATAACGAGGGTGGTCGGTGATAAAAGGCCAGAGGCTTTCCAGGACTTCCGCAACAGCCTGGAGATATTCGGGCTGACCTGGGTTATGCTCGGCTATGTACGCGCAGAATTCCTGAAAGCTTTGGTATTTCATTGTGATCTCTCCCTTATAACAACCATTCTGCCAAAGTGTGCATTCTGCCAAATTACTCGCAGAATCGCACTGTATTTATACAGCGATAGTGCCGCCGATGGTGCCGCAATTGCTACGTAACGGCGCTGATTTGATCGTACCTTATAAAGGAATTCTCGCTGACTGAATAATTCAGCGAGCAACCAAGCCCTTCAGCTTTTTTTTGAAATTCGAGGTAAAAAAAATGCGTGGCAAACTGAGGTCGAACGCGTCTATCAAATCAAACCCGTGCTTCCGTGATCCCGAAACTCCTGATTGGTTGCCATATTATTGTGGCGAGGGATTAATCGTCCTGGGCAAGTCCCCCGCGGTCTGCGTCGGGTACACGAAATAATTGCGGATAATAGCAGTGCGTCATGCGCCGCGTTGCTTTAGCGAGGCGCATCATCTTTTTTTTCGGAATCTTTCTTTTGCGGCCTGGTCCACCAGACGATAATAAACAGTAGCGCCAGCGCCACACCTGCTTCAAGGAGTAGTATCCACATAGGGTCAAGCATGATGTATATTTGTCAAACGCAACTTTAACCAAAAATTCGATGAAAAACCAATTAAGTTTTCTTACAGTTGCCACATTGCTGTTGCTCAATGCCTGTACGACTGTGCCGATTGGTACCCGCGTTGCCCCAGAGAAGCCGGCAGCATCCGCAGTTCCGCCAGCCGCGCCCTCCGTTGCCATGCTCAAGCCAACTGACTGGGGCTCCCTGACGGGCTGGACGGATGACGATATCTTACCCGCATGGGATGCGTTCCTTCGAAGCTGCGCTGTTCTGAAGAACCAGCCACTATGGCAGAAAACCTGTACTCAGGCCGACTCCATACGAGGGCAGGATAACGCTACCCTGCGGCAATTCTTCGAGAGCCGTTTTGTTCCGCACCAGGTTCTGAATTCTGATGGTAGCGGTGATGGCCTGATCACCGGCTATTATGAACCCTTATTGAAGGGTAGCCGTAAACAATCCACACGTTACCGCTATCCGCTTTATACCACCCCCGATGAGCTCCTAGTAGTCGATTTAGGTGAGATTTATCCCGAACTCAAGAACATGCGGCTGCGCGGCCGTTTGCAAGGACGCAAGGTAGTCCCGTATTACAGCCGCTCTGAAATAGAGAGAAATCCGACGCCGCTACAAGGGAAAGAACTTCTATGGGTTGATGATGCGATTGATTTATTTTTCCTGCAGATCCAGGGCTCCGGCCGGGTAGAACTTGAGAACGGCGAAATCGTACGCGTCGGTTACTCCGAACAAAACGGCCATCCTTACAAATCCGTAGGCCGGTTGTTGGTGGAGCGCGGCGAATTACCATTAGAGAAAGCATCCATGCAAGGTATCAAGACATGGGGTCAGCGAAACCCAGCCAAATTGAATGAGCTGTTGCAGCAGAACTCGAGCTTTGTTTTTTTTCGTGAATTACCCGTCGGGCTGCCGGGGCCGCTGGGTTCGCTCGGTGTGCCTCTGACTGCAGGCAGAAGTCTCGCTGTTGATCCTCGCACCATACCCCAGGGCGCGCCGGTGTTTCTTGCCACGACGTGGCCAAATACCGATAAGCGGCTTCACCGGTTAATGGTGGCGCAGGATACGGGCGGAGCTATCAAGGGCAATGTACGTGCCGATTTCTTCTGGGGCTTCGGTCCGGAAGCCGGAGATCAGGCCGGAAAGATGAGGCAGAGCGGGAAAATGTGGGTATTAATGCCGAACAATTATCTGCCGCAGACGCCGGTTCCATAAAAAGTGCCGAAAAGCCTGTATGGTCTCCAGGCTCATAAGTTTGTTATTTTATGGTTGCCCCGCCCAGTTTCTTTTCTACGAGGTCAGCGGTTATCATTCCCGGCACTACTGAGCCATCGGCAAAAATTAACGTCGGGGTACCATTTATACCGTGCTTCTGCCCTGTCTGAAGGAGCGTCTCAATCGGTGTTTCACAGGTCTTTCCGGTCGGAACAGCATCTTTTAACATAAAGTCGTTCCAAGCCTTGAGGCGGTCAGCGGAACACCATATCGCCGTGGCAGTATCTACCGAACCGTTAAGCACTGGGTAAAGCAGCGTGTAGATGGTGACATCAGTAACTTTGGCCAATTCCTTTTCCAGCCGCTTGCAATAGCGGCAATTCGGATCGGAAAAAACCGCCAGCTTACGCTTCCCATTGCCTTTTACGGCTTTGATCGCAAGCTCAAGCGGAAGGGAATCAATGCTTATCCGCCGGGCATCCTTGATTTCTTGCAAGCGCTCGCTGGTCAGGCTTTGTTTGGTTTGCGGATCAACCACATGACCAAAAAAAAAGTAGCTCGCCTTTTCATCCGTATAGAATAATTCTCCCCCAACCACAACTTCATATAATCCGAGATAAGGCGTTTTTTTCACGCTCTCAATCTTCTCTCCGGGGAAATTTATCATGAGCGCTTTTTTTAGGGAGGCTTCGTTGGCGGAAACGGCACCAGCAAAGCATAGTAATAAGAAAGGAAAGACGAGGTTAAAACGCATGATCTTGGTTGCTCCAGTTCAAGTAAATATATATGGGCATCTCTATAAAGCCAATTGCGACATCCGCTTTGCGGCTGGCCCTGCTTATCTCTACCTTGCTTATCCCTAAATCGGCAAATTAGTTTCCCTGGAATTTCGAATTTACATCTGGCGCCCCACTGGTTGCCCCGCGGGCGTCCACTATCGCCAATCGCGAAATCAGGCAGCTCCCTTCAACTCAATGCATGCTGCATCAATCGGTCTTTTATGAGGGGCAGCCGATTAGTGATTTCCAACCCTAAATTACGCCAGCGAACAAGCGTCGGGTTAGTGTTGTTAAATAATTTCTGTAGACCATCAGTGGCGAGTTCCATTGCCAGAATATCTTCCTTGCGTGCACGCTCGTAACGGCGCAACAGTAAGTAATCGCCACAATCTGTTTGAATCCCGCGCGCGATAATGGTTGCAGCCAGTTCGCGCGCATCACGTAAGCCCAGGTTCACACCTTGTCCGGCAAGAGGGTGGATGCCGTGGGCGGCATCGCCGATAAGCGCAAGACGCGGCTGCACCAGTTTCTTCACGTGCACGAAATTCAGCGGAAAAGCGGCGGGCTGCGTAACAAGCCGCAATTCACCTAATGCATGGCAGGAGGCTTCGGTGACTTGGCGGCACAATTCCGTTTCCGATAAATCGAGTAGCGCGCGGGCCTGCTCTTCATTTGCCGACCACACCATGGACACCAGCGCCTCCGGCAATGGAAGCAGTGCCAGCACCCCATCCCGGCGAAACCACTGGTGAGCAACATTGCGGTGGTACTGCTCCGCGTTAAAATTGGCTACTACCCCTATTTGTTGATAGGAGTGTCGCACAACCCCGATTTCCGCCTGATCCCGCACCCAGGAATTCAGACCATCCGCACCAACAATCAATGCCGCTTGCAGCACATTGCCATCTGCCAGATGTAAATTGGCATCAGACTCGGTCCATGTTATCGAGACACATTGCGAGGGGCAGAAAATCTTGACATGCTTTTTCTGGCGCTTGAGCGCATTCCACACGGCGGCTTGGAGCTGACGATTCTCCACAATGAAAGCCAGTTCCGTCAATCCGATATCGTAGGCGCTGAAATCAAGACGTGCGGCGCTATCGTCACCGAACACCGTCATTTTATAAACTGGCGTAATTCGGGTCTCATCGAGCGCTTGCCATACGCCAAAATTTTGCAGAAATTTAGTGCTTCCCGGGCTAATAGCATAAATTCTGCTGTCCCAGCTATCGTCGGCGGGTATAGGGTCCGGCAGTCGCGACTCCACCAATGCTATTTTTAGACCGCTATTCTTGAGAGCAAGCGCCAAGCTTACCCCAACCAGTCCGCCACCAACAATAACGACATCGAATTTCATAGAGACATTATACAGATGCTTTGAATCCGGCGGATGGGGTATCGACGCTTCCCGGAAATTAATACAAGAAAGCGGCTGCGGACCTTAATACGGTTGAATTTGTAAAAGCTGACGAAACCTTTTTCTCTTTGTAAAAGCCTTTGAAAATGCGCGCAAACCCTTGTAAATCTTGACAGAGTCTCCCTCCAGAGGCACAATTCCACCTCTTCGACGCATATGTGGCGAATTAGCTCAGTGGTTAGAGCAGCGGAATCATAATCCGTTGGTCCCCAGTTCGAATCTGGGATTCGCTACCAATACCAC
>JBDTWQ010000005.1:0-3389 GCA_040006595.1 Nitrosospira sp. | reverse complement strand
CGAGCTGCCAGTTGTTCTTCATCGAAAGGCTTGGTGATGAAATCATCGGCACCCGCGTCCATGCCTTCGAGATAGCTGCCTTTGCTGTCCAGCGAGGTAAGAAGGATGATGTAGGTATATTGCAGGCTGGGCTCGGCGCGGATCATCTTGCACAATTGCAGGCCATCGATGTCTGGCATCATCCAATCGGAGATGAGCAAAGGATATTCTCCCTGTTTCCAGGTTTCCCAGGCTTTTTGCCCGTTCTCTACTGCGGTTACTGAATAACCTAATTTTCGGAGGGTCGCGCCGAATAAAATGCGCGAGGTGGTATCGTCTTCCGCCACTAATATCTTCATAATTGGGCTTTATCGGGGGTGCGTTCGGAATGCATATCAAGTTCGGCAATTTCTGCCTTTACCCGTTCAAATTCGGATTCAATCTGTTCTATTAAGGGGGCGGCCCCGATCATGCTGCTGTTTTTACCCAAAACTTCCAGTTGCCGGGCAATATCCGACATATGTATCGCACCAACATTGGCACTGGCGCCTCTGAGCGTGTGGGCAGTTCTGCGCAACAGCTCCGCGTCGCTCACCTCCACGGAACTTCGCAGAACGCTGATGCGTTCAGCGCCCTCCTTCAGGAAAGAGGTGTATATCTGACTTACCAACGAAGGCTCTGTTGCTTCTTCCAGCGCGCGCAGGCGCGCAACAACTTCGGCGCTCAATGCAGAAGAGATGCGGGGAACGGATGACGCGATGGCCGATGAGGAAGAGTCGTTTGGGATATCAACGGTGGCCGCTTTCTCATTCTCTGATCGATGCTCTGGTGGCTCACTCTTCCGTTCGCGGTTTTTTCCGGGCACCCACCATTTCAAGGCACGGGCGAAATCTTCCTGCTTCACCGGCTTGCTGATGTAATCATCCATGCTGGCGGCCAGGCACCGCGCTTCATCCCCTTGCATGGCCTGCGCCGTAACCGCAACGATGGGAAGCCGGCATTTGCTGTCGGTCCGGCGGCGAATTGCCGCAGTGGCTTCATACCCATCCATTTCCGGCATCTCGCAATCCATGAACACAATTTCGTAGGGAAACTTTTCTATCATCTGCATGGCTTCCCGGCCATTGGCGGCGATATCCACATGACAGCCCAGATTCCTCAACATCATCGCCCCCACAATCTGATTGGTGGCGTTATCCTCAGCCAGCAGCACGCGCGTGCCGATAAAGGGTCGATCCGGGCTATCGGATATCGGTACCTCATGCGTTTTTGGACCGGGCCCGTGATCATTGGTGATATCCATGGACCGATGACGGCAGTGTTCGGTCCAGACATTCACCAGCGTCTCGAGTAGTTCCGACTGGCGTGCCGGCTTGACCAGAGAGGCCGCAAAACCGATCTTCCCGAGCCGCTCCTTGATATCGCCGTCATGTCCCAGTGAACTAAGCATTATCAACTGGATATCTTGCAGCAGGGAATCGGCTTTGATGGCCTTGCCGAGCATCTCACCGTCCATCTCCGGCATTTGATAATCGAGGATCGCGATTTGATACGGGTCACCGGCAGCGCGGGCCTCATGTAGCGCCCGGAGGGCCTCGGTCCCCGACGCGCAGCTTCCGATGCGCATCTTCCAGACGCGCAGCTGCTGTTGCAACACGAGACGGTTGACTGAGTTATCGTCCACAATCAACACGCGAACACGTGCCAGTTCCGCGTGCGGCTTCACCTCGGCGGACTGATTCCCTTGCAGGGACAAGCGCAAGGTAAACCAGAACGTTGAACCGATGCCAACGCGACTCTTCGCAGCGATGTCGCCCCCCATCAATTTAACCAGTTGTTTGCTGATAGCCAAGCCCAGCCCTGTACCCCCATAGCGGCGCGTGGTAGACGCATCCGCCTGCGTGAATTTGTCGAAGAGATTTTCCAGTTTGCCTGGGGCGATGCCGAGTCCGCTATCCTCAACACTGATGCGTAGTGAAGCCTCGTCTTCGCTAATGGAGTCGACTTCGACACTGATGAGCACGTGTCCCTTGTCCGTGAATTTAATGGCATTGCTGGTCAGGTTCGCCAGTATCTGACGGATGCGCCCCACGTCGCCAATCACATAGCGTGGCACATTCGGGAGATAGCGTACGATCACATTCACGTCTTTTTTTCTGGTGGGCTGCATGGCAATCATGCCCGCCACTTCTTCCACGGCCTGAAGCAGGTCGAAAGGAGTCGGTGCGATAACCAGTTTCCCCGCCTCGATTTTGGAGAAATCGAGGATATCATTGATAATGGTGAGCAGTGTCTCGCCGCTGGCGCGCGCCAGCCCCGCCAACTCGCGTTGCGATGCGGTTAATGAGGTGTTCAGCAGCAGGCCGACCGTGCCAAGCACGCCATTCATCGGCGTGCGGATCTCGTGGCTCATATTTGCCAGAAACTCGCTCTTGGCGCGATTGGCCGCCTCCGCGCCTTTCAGCGCTTTATGCAGCTCCGTCTCGGTATTCTTCCTCGCGGTGATGTCCTGGCCGGAAAAGTAGAATTCCTCGATATCAGGCCTGGCGGTTATATTCCATAAAATCCAGCGGACGGAACCATCCTTGCAGCTCACCTGGCTTTCAAGCGAAACCGGTATGCCGATCATGAGCTTATCCAGTTCTGCCGCAGCATCTGCTCGGGAACCGGGGGAAATGAGGCCGATAAACGGGCGAGCCATCAGTTCCTCTGACGAGAACCCGAGATCCTTTTCCCAGGCCGGGTTGAGTCGTTTGAAATGGCCGTCGAACCCGGAGATGCCAAGCAAGTCGGCGGATTGATCGAAGTAGCGGTCCCGTTCAACCTGGGCTGCGGTAAAGGCCCGAGAAACATTGCCTATCTCGTCGTTGGAGCCGAGCTCGAATTGGGAAACATAATCAGCGTTTCCAATGTTCATGGTCTCATCTTCGAGTTGCACCAGGTTTTGTACTTTTCGTCGTACGACGCGGTATGAAATAGCAAGCCAAATAACGAGCAGGGCGAGCGTGGCGAAGACGCCGGATATATAGAGTTCGCTGCGCTGCTGGTGGAGGGCAATCGCATGGAGCATGCGCGTGTCGAAGGCTTCATAGAACTCGTATATCAGCCGCATGATCCTGGCCATCGCGGCGTGGTAGTTCTCATCATTCAAGAGGCCGCGGGCCACTTCCGGGTCGGGAGCGGCTCTTACGTTGAGCTGGCCGGTTGGACCCTGGAATACTCCTTTCATTGCGTTGAACGCCCTGTTTTCGGTTTGCACCAGCCGGTTTGAAGTATTTTCGGCTTCCTTGAGTTTTGCCAACTCTTCCGGCGTCAATCCGAGTTCTTCCAGCTGTTTTCTCAAAGAAACCTTCTGGCCGCCCGGATCGGGCTGGAAATTGGGATCGCCGACCACGATATTCCAGTAATTG
>JBDTWQ010000004.1:0-9047 GCA_040006595.1 Nitrosospira sp. | reverse complement strand
ATTCCCATTTGTTAGTTTTAACTAACTCCTCTCGCTGGATTTTAGTTGTTATGAATATTATTTATATAAAAATAATACGGGACTAGTTTCATGGATTTGTCAAAGAAGTGCAACTTTTTCGTGAAATATATTTGACTACTTTATGTCATTCACAAATTAATCACACATACAAAATGTTTTCTTCACATTCAATGTGTTAATTTTCTTTCACGCATAATTCTTGTCCTTTATAACGAGACTCGCAAATATATAAACAAAAAATTATCTAATATTCAATAGCTTATAATGAAATATTCGGTAGAACATCCTACAAAGGGATTTAATTCAAACAAATTCAGCCGAGTGCCCGTTGTTGTTGTCGATTCCATTTCCGTTCCAGAAATCTACATTCACCTTCTGAGGAACATATGACAATCATATATTTGAAAGATGTAAGGAAATTTCGTGCCGAAGACGGGCCCGGTAAGGGTGCCAATTCCGTCGGCGCGGTGGAGGACTTGCGGGAACCGGACCGAAAGTCATTGTGGTCAGGAGTATCCGGGTGCTTGCATTTCCAGTTGAATCCCCGAAAATCGGTGAAGTACTCTCCTTCGAGTTCCTGGCTGCTCGAACATTCAAGTCAATGGCTCGAGTGCGTTCGTGATGGCCGGTCTTGAAGGCAGCAGGGTCATAATAATCCAACGGCTTAATAATTAATATAAGGGGTATCTCAATGTCAATTACCAGTCTTCTCGTACCGGCGATATTGTTTTTCGCTCTTGGTATGTTTGCGTGCATCATCAAGTCGGATCTGAAGTTCCCGCCCGATATGCACAAGATGATCGTTATCTACTTGCTGATCGGTATCGGGTTGCATGGCGGCAAGGCGCTCGCCACATCCAACATGGGTGATGCCCTTCCAGCCGTGTGGGCTGCACTCGGGTTTGGCGTTGGGTTGCCTATCATTGCTTACATTATTTTACGTGCCATTGGAAGGATCGATCCACTCAACGCCGCGGCCATCTCTGCTCACTACGGCTCGGTGAGCGCGGGCACCTATATGACGGCGGTGGCATTCCTGGGGGGCATTGGTGTGACCTATGAAGCTTATCCCGTGATCATGCTGGCGATCATGGAATCTCCCGCGATCATGATCGGCCTGGTCTTGGCCGGCTATTCCCGGAAAATCATGGGGGGGGCGCAAAAGGGCGAGAAGGGGATGATGAAGCACCTGATGATTGAGGCGTTTACCAATGGCAGTATCCTGCTGTTGTTCGGCTCGATGGCGATTGGTGCGGCGGTTTCGGACACGAGCTACAAAAAGATCGAGCCATTCTTTGAAACGATCTTCATGGGCGCCTTATGCATATTCCTGGCCGATATGGGTATGGAAGCCGGAAAAAGGCTGTCGGAATTCAAGAAAGTGGGCCTCTTCCTGGTCGGTTTCGGGATAGTAATGCCTTTGATCGGCGCTGTTATCGGGATAATGGTAGGTCATTACTACCTCCAATACTCGATAGGCGGCGTCACGCTGGTAACGGTGCTGGCGGCCAGTTGTTCTTATATCGCGGTACCGCCGGCCATGCGTCTGGCGATACCCGAGGCTAATCCATCTTTCTATCTAACGCTTTCGCTCGGGGTTACTTTCCCATTCAATGTAGTGATCGGTATTCCTCTATATTATGCGAGTGCCCAGTATCTGGCGGGACAGTAAGTCAAATTACTTAGGGAAGACTTATTTAATTCATTGAAACTTTTCGAGACGGATCCTTGATCCGATCGAAAACATTTAACTCAGGATCGCATAACCATTATTAGGAGAAACCATGATCATAAGACCAGATACTCTAATTTCAATGAAACGCATCGAGATCGTCGTTGACGAAGAAGCGCTTGGCGAATTGCTTGAATTATTACAATCAGGTGGCGTGCGCGGCTATACATTCATCAAACAGGCTGGCGGCCTCGGATCACGCGGCGAGCGGCGTCCGGATGACATAGCGCTGGAGGAAAAAAATGCCGTAATAATTCTCGCTTGTGAAGAGAAACAGGCGGAGAGGCTCGTTACGACGCTTCGCCCCAAGTTAAAGGACTTCGGCGGGATGTGCCTAATTTCGGATTGTGAATGGGTGATAGGGCCCGCAGTTTCGTATTGATCCGGCGGCGAACAGGATATTCTGATTGGATTAAATAGGACGCAGCGGTTGTATCATTGCTGAGTGGTTTGATAGTTTATTCCCCATGTTTGCACTAATCCAAGGAGTTGATCATGGTACAGCATCGATTTTTGCAGAAAGCATTATTGGGCGGCATTGCGCCCTTGCTCCTATCGGGTATGTTAATGACAGCGGTCACCCCCGCGAATGCGCTGGATGCCGTTTACGCCAAATTCAACAAAGCCGGTGAACTGCTCCGTCCAGTCAAGTATCGGGAGTGGATCTTTGTCGGCGCTCCGGTTACGCCAAAGGACATGAACGACGGTAAGCCGGCATTCCCCGAGTTTCACAATGTCTATATTGATCCCGCAAGCTGGCAGTACTGGAAAAGAACCGGGAAGTTTCGTAACGGTACCGTTTTTGTTCTGGAAATGGTTAGCGTGGGAGACAAAAAGTCATCCAGTGGTAATGGATACTTTCAGGGTGAGTTTGGCGGCATAGCAGCGTCGGTCAAGGACAAGAAGCGTTTCCCCAATACGCCAGGCAACTGGGCCTACTTTGGCTTTGGCGACAAGCCGAGCGCGCCGGCGCAGGCCGACGATGCCTGCGCGGCGTGCCATAAGGCCAATGCCGCGGACGATATGGTCTTCACTCAGCACTATCCTGTATTGCGCGCGGCCAAGCCCGAGAAACGAGGCAAACCGAGGGGAATAGGTCAGGACAGCATGGATATCGGGCGCGGACAATAAACTTCTGGTTGGGAGGGTTATTTAACACTAGAAACTTCCCCTCGATTTCATATTCGTAAAAGAGAGATGCCTCGGGAGAACCGAGCAGAGAATGCATTATGACGAATGGTGTGCGGCAATTTTTGAGCGCGCCTATCCGTTGATGCAGCTGTTTTTCAGCCGCCGCGGGAAAATCGATTCGGGAGGATATCGGGGATGTCCGCTAAACCTTAAAACTTGACCAACATTTCTCCGCCATTACAGCTTGGGTAGTTTGGTTCATCAATTCTTACTAGCAGCACCGGATCGGGCAAGGATTTTTTTGGAACTGCCCGAAGATTATTCAATATTAACCTAAATTTGAGCGGGCAATGGCGAGACCTGTGACGGGACGAGAATTTGTAAAGGCCGCGAAGGAAAGGATCGCGACGGCTAAAACTGTTGATGCCTTGCGCGCGGCTCAAGCATTGCTTTTACCGTTGGAATTTGGATTATCGTTAGAACAGACTGCCACGGTCATCGGGTTATCCAAGAGCCGGACGGGAAAGTTGCGGACGCGATTCCAGCGTATTGAGATCGGTGTTGAACAAGTTAAAACAAAAAAAGGACTTCGCAACCATGCGCGAATGAGTCTCGATGAAGAGGTGAATTTCCTTGCTCCATTTATTACCCAGGCTCAAAATACAGGTACTCTTCTTATTCCCGAGTTGAAAGCGGAACTCGAACGATGCGTGGGCAGATCAGTCTCCACGTCGACGATTTATCAGTTGCTTAGACGTCACGGTTGGTCCAAGCTTGCGCCGCATCCGAAAACGGATATGGAAGTGATGCAGGCGTGGAAAAGAATCGGTCAGAAGAGATAAACTTCCTGCAGCAAAACGCCGGTGTTCTATTCCATTCGATAACTGTATTCTGCGTGCATGCTTAAGTTCATCGCATGAATCCACCCCAAATCGCCCGAATTTTCCTGGACTTCTGATCCAGGATAGGTTGGATGCGCCTGATCTAACGTTCCATCCCCGTGCCGGAATTTAAGTCGGGCCTATTTTATCTTTCCGTATCAACCACGCCACCTGGCGTATCCGTTCTCGCATAGCTATTCACCCAGAATCCGGCAGTTGACCGCTCGTTTATCAATTGAGCGCCGCAAGCCCCAATAATTCCCTGGATCACTTGACCTTCCCTTTTGGGTAAGTTTACTACAGGACGGATTGCATGATTTCTGCGGCGCACGCTCCTGCGGAAGGTCCCGTTCCACTTTCATGGTCGTATCATTTCGCTTCGCCGCGTCATGCCCTGTACCCCAAAAATGCGCGCACTCCTCCCGTCTAATTGCGGAATCAAGGTTTTTTCCATAGTGTCGATCTGCCCGAACATTTTTCAAAGACACGCAGTCGAAACGGCTTCTGTAATCCCGCCAATTCCTGCATATGACGGTATTAACGCATAATTCAATCATAAATTAATTAAAGTAACGCTTATCAACTCTATAACAACTTCACATAACGTGTGAACGATATCCGACCCATTGAGTCAATTCCGTCGGAACAGTTTCTTGCCATGAATATAGATCAACAATAATATATTGTAATATGAACATATTATAATTTATAACGGATCAATATATCCCATTTCCGACGCCGATTTTGTGATCACATGTCGCTTTGCCATGGCCTCTATTCCTATAACTTCACAAGAACTTGACATATAACTTACATATTATTCACATAAGTAATGGTATGTTAACGCCGCTTATAACGCTACAGGATATTTGAGGTACGTAATGCGAGGAATCACCGACGGGATGATTTCTTGAGTTATTACGCGAAGCATGGGCGATTTTGACCGCGGATGAGCTTTTGGAGGGGTTTGAAGTGGCCAAAAGGTGGCGCGACCGCAGGGTGATCGTGAGTTCATATATTTCAGATAAGCCGGTTTTTTGCATTACGACAGGGGTTGGGCAATACGATGAAGGTGGCCACCGTGCCGGTTTATTTTTTCGTATGTAAATTTTTTCAGGCATTAATTTTTTTTTAAAGGGATAGGTATTATGAGTTCATATATTCCAGAAAAACCACTTTCACCTGACGATCATCGATCCATCGGAACGATGGAGCCAGCGGTAGCAGCAGGATCGGCGGGGTTTCAGGCCAAGTACCTTGCCCGTGACCTTCAGGCCGGAATAATATGTGGAGCGATGGCGATTCCCCTATCGACAGGCATTGCCATGATGTCCGAATATCCCATCAAGGTGGCGCTGGCGACGGTAGTTTTCGCCTGTTTTATCGGGTGGTTTAATGCCTTTCTCAAGCCGGGCAATTATATCGGCGTGCCAGGCGTGGCGGCAGGTCTTGCGCCCGCCCTGGCGTTGGGCGTCTCCAGCTTCGGCATTGAAAATATGGCTTTCGTTATTTTCCTGACGGCCGCCATGCAAGCCGTAGTGTGGAAATTCAATTGGCAACGATATATCTTGCAAGCGGTACCGGCCTATCTCGTCGAGGGGCTTTTGGCAGGAGTAGGTTTGAAGATCGCTCTCAAATTCATAACCTTTACCTATGAGCTCCCACCCGACCAGGAATCAGTCGATGTGTTCTGGAATGGGGCGCGCATACAAATAGCGCTTATATCTCTGGCCGGATTTGCCATGTTCGTGTATCTGTTCTCAAAATTCAAGGACACAAAGCCAGCAGTGCCTTATTTCCTGCTGATAGCCGCAAGCATCGCGCTTGCCCAATTCATGCCCGTATCCATGTTGCATGTGGATGATGTCGACCTCAAGCTCGCTTTGCCCATACCGAATATTGATAGCGCGATGACCTGGGTGTACATCATAGGTTTTGCGGCAATGCTGGCAACAATCGACGTAATTGAACAAGTAATGAGCAACGCGGCCATCGAAAAGATAGATCCCCTGAAACGTAAGTGCAATACCAATAACAGCTTATTTGCAATCTGGATAGCCAATATGGGGGCGAGTTTCTTCGGCGGTATGACAAATCTTGACGGTTTGGCAAAAAGTACTACCAATAAGCTGGCTGGGGCAATGACGAAGTTCTCCAATCTTGTTGTGGGTTTGGTTATCCTCTTTTTCGTAATCAATACGCATTATCTGGAATACCTGCCGAAGTTTTCGCTGGCGGCAATCATGATATTTTCGGGCTGGAAAATGATCATGGGATTATGGCATGTCGCACATCACGGCCAATATGCATTGATACTTGCCACGGTCACCGCTTTATTAGTCTTTAAAATAGGCATCTTTGAAGGCATGTTGGTCGCCCTGACAGTGCATGGCCTCGTAAATTATCTCGTTTTCCATCAAGCCGGCAAAATACCGAGCAAGATTATTATCAAAAAGTACTTTGAAAAATTCTCCACGGGTGGCGGTGCTGACTGACCCGATGGTTTTATGGAAGTAAACGGCGGGCGATGAAACGCCCGTCCTTTTATCGAAGCGTTTATTAGCGGGAGAGTCAGTATGTATAAAAAGATCATGGTAGCTATCAGCGATGATGAAATCTCCCGGAATGCCATGAAGGAAGCCCTGCATATCGCCGCTACTCATGACGCAAAAATATGTATTGTTCATGCGGTCGCGAAACCCGGTGACTATGACGAAAGCGGTGACGCTGCCCATCAAGACGGTTCGGGTCTGCTGGAGCAGGCTAAATCCATGGCCGCTGGGGCGTTGACAGTGGAAATTCGCTTATTGGAAGCCGACGGGCAATATGGTCTGAGCGGGATTTCTGAAGCAATCAGCAATGCCGTATCCGGGTGGGGAGCCGATCTGCTTGTGGTAGGAACGAAGGGTCGCAGAGGCCTGGAGCGCCTGGTAATTGGTTCGGTGGCCGGGAAACTGGTCAATACCGTAGATACGTCAATTCTCCTGGTCCGCCTGCAGCAGAAGACAGCAGCATGAATGAGGGCAGCGGACGAAAATAAAGGCGCACAGCGGGTATTTATAGTTTGTTAATAACACATAAATAAATTGTGAAGTATTAGCGTCCGCATCTCTCATCCCTCCTACATTACTGAAGGATAGAACGAAACCAAGACCAAATAATATTCGAAGGCTATCATAAATCTCCACCGGAGAGGCCTGAAATCCGCTTCCGACGCCTAAAATCCATAAAGCATCCTTCCGCATCGTCATTAGAAGATCAGATAAAAAATAGCATCCAGCACTAGAATAATACTTTACATATGTGAAATATATGTTTAGTATTTGTCAAGAATTTGTGAAGTAACGGGCTTAATTGGTGAAAATAATGAGGGCAAAATTCGAAATGACTTACGAGTTCATGCAATTCGCCGCTTCCGGACATTGCATGAAAAATAGCGCGATCAAAGTGTTTATGCTTGCAGCAATATCGCTCGTCGCACTTCCCGCTCTCGCGAAGGAATCGCCCGCCAAAGCTCCTCGCCCAATAGATGTTTCCTGTATACAAAGTATTATCGATATACGCGATAGTTCGCTGGCGAATATGGTTGGTAGCTGGGCATCCTCAGTCAAGGATGCGCTGGAAACGCGGCGCAGCTCACTGAAGGACAGTTGGGCTATTACTGACTATAAAGAACGGCGGTTTGCTCAGAGAAAGGCGTGGAGCGACTATGGCAAGATTCTTCGGGGAGCCAACGACGAAAAAAAGAAAATACGTGCGCGCATATGGAAGACTTTTGATAACGACCGCCGGAAATGCGAGGGAGCTTATTCCCCCGAAATGAAAACCGGTAGTACTTACGACGCAAATCTTTAGTGGAAGCATGCAGCACAAAATGCTACGAATTCATCAACAAAAGAAGTTAAGAATACTGGAAAAGTACGCCAGGAATGTCAAGCGGCTTACGTGTGACGATAACGAAATTGCCCGCATAACAGGAAAGGCCCAATCTTCATCCAGAACGGTTGTATTGTAAGTGTTTGGTTTCACAAGGTGTTCGGGTACACAACCAGATCCCGGATTTTTCCAATCATTTTGGAGCTAATTTAATCATGATAAAAACATCGACTCAGACATTTCTTTATTTCGCATATGGCTCAAACATGTTTTCCCGCAGAATGCAGGCTACTAACATTGCGCCATCTGCCGTAGCGGTAGACATTGGTTTTGTTCAGGGACGCAGATTTACTTTCGGCAAAGTAAGTCGCGATGGCTCCGGGAAATGTGATATCGAAACAACGAATAACCCGAATAACCGGACCTATGGGGTTCTTTATAAGATAAATGCAAAGGATAAAACCAGCCTTGACGCCGCGGAGGGTCTTGGAGCAGGCTATAGCGAAACAAATATTCAGATTGTTACCTCAACGGGCACCGCCACCGCGGCAACGTATATAGCGAGCTATAAAGAGGCAATATTGCGCCCTTATCAATGGTATAAAGCGTTCGTCATAGCAGGGGCTCTCGAACACGGTTTGCCGGCTGAGTACGTTGAATGGCTGCGGACATTTGAAGCACAGGCAGATTCAAATAGCGACCGCCGCGCCGAGAGAGAAGCGCTTTTATTCGGTGATTTGCCGCTAACCCGTTTCAATGTCAATATGGATACGCGGCAAGCATTCGCTAAAGAGGCATAAGGTATACTTTGGCGTCGTGTATCGGTGCCGGCATTCTGCAGTATGGATTTAATACGAGGTCACAGGCCGGGATTGCTTATTCGCAGCGAGAAGTTCGGTATATGCCTATCGCATGCGCATCTATTCCCGGAATGTGGCGCCGTATGACCTTGCCAGCCTGTGATAAAAATCGAAGCGCCGCCTGCTGATTTTTTGTTCCTGCACTGCTTGTATCAGTGCGCAGCCAGGTTCGCCAACGTGGCGGCAATTATTGAACCTGCATTGTCCGATATAGGGATGAAATTCGATAAACCCCCACGCCAAATCCTCCTCATCAATATGATTCAGGCCGAATTCCTGCATCCCGGGAGAGTCGATAATTCGGCTGTTCTCGTCGAGGTGGTAGAGCCGCGCGTGGGTAGTGGTGTGGCGTCCGGTATCGAGCGCGACGGAAATACCAGCGGTGGCGCGTTCCGCGCCCGGGATGAAAGCGTTGATGAGGGTGGATTTACCCATGCCGGATTGACCTACCAGAACGCTGAGGTGGCCTTTCAGGTATGGCAAAAGTGGGACGACATCGTTCTTGGCGCTGACTTTCACAAGGGGATAGCCTAGTTCCTGGTAGAG
>JBDTWQ010000003.1:0-5713 GCA_040006595.1 Nitrosospira sp. | reverse complement strand
GAGCCCATCGGTAGCATCCCCCGGCCACTGGAACTCATCAAGGCGGTCTCTACTGGAGACCACATGGCCCCGCACCTGGATCCGCTCTACGAGATTGCGATACGGGATACTATCGAGAGGTTTGAAGCGACCGGCTCCCCCGTGATTACCGATGGCGAACAGAGAAAATATCATAATTTCTGGACCTATTGCGTACACGGCCTTCCAAACACATCGCCGGATGGCTTTACGATCCCGTTTCAGTCGGGCCACAAGCGGCGGATGCCGCAGTTGATATCCGGGCCATTTCGTTACAGGGTATATGCAGACCGCTATCTTGACACCGCCATGCGCTATACGCACACTCCCGTCAAGCAGGCGGTAATCTCGCCTTCCGCCTTGAGTCTTATGTATCCCGCGAAGGAAATCCCCGGTTATTCGCGCGAGGAATTCATCGACGATCTTCTTCGCGAACATGAGACGGAGGTTCGCCGTTGTCTCAAGAGGGGTGCGCATAAAGTTCAGATCGACTTCACAGAAGGGCGGCTGGCGATAAAACTTGACCCCACCGGAAAACTCCTCAACAGCTTTATTGACCTGAATAACCTCGCACTCTCCCGTTTTACCCCGGAAGAACTTATGCGGATCGGGGTGCATACCTGCCCGGGTAGCGACCGTGATTCGACGCACAGCGCCGATATAGATTATGCCGAGCTGTTACCCAGTCTGTTTCAATTGAAAGCGGGAAATTTTTATCTCTCATTGACGGGCGAACGGGATCCCCTGCGGATACTGAAGATCATCCGCGCCCACATGAAACCGGATCAACGGATTTTCATTGGCGTTATCGATCCCATCGATCCACGCATAGAAAGCCAGGAAAAAGTCCGGGACCGTATTCTCGAAGCTGCCAAGTATATCCCTATTGAACAGTTGGGCACCACGGATGACTGCGGCTTCTCCCCTTTTTGCGATGATTTTTCCACGAGCCGCGACACAGCCTTTGAAAAGATACAGGCGCGGGTAGCTGGCACCGCCCTCGCGTCAAAAATGATAGCGGGCAGCTAGCCCGCATATTCACCAGACTCGCCCGAAAAAGTGCCATAAGCGACATACAACATGGAAATTTCAGCCATCACCATGCGAGCCTGGGCTATCGGTGCCTACGGCGAGCCAATGAGGTTGATCAACCTCCCGGTGCCAAAACCCGGGCCACAAGATGTCCTGATCCGCATCCATAGCGCCGAGGTGGGCCACTGGGATGTGCGGATACGCAATGGAGAGTGGCCGATGCAGCGACCTTTTCCGCTGGTCCTCGGCCTGGCTGGCGCAGGCATGGTTGCGGCCGTGGGCACAGAGGTCACGAGTTTCGCCGTGGATGACCCGGTCTATGCCTATAGCTATCCGCTATATGATAACGGCGCCTGGGCAGAGTATATGCTTGTCCCCGTTTCCTATGTTTCGCGGGCGCCTGCTTCGCTTGAACTGTCGCGGGCCGGTGTGGTGCCCATCGTTGGCCTGACCGCACATGAGACGGTGATCGATATGCTCAAGGTGCATGCAGGAGATATCGTGCTGATCACGAACGCTGCTGGAGGGGTTGGTCACCTGGCGCTTCAGATTGCGGCAGGTCTCGGCGCTAACGTAGTTGCAACGGCAAGCCCCCGCAACCACGAATTTGTGCGCGCCCTGGGCGCCGTTTCGGTGTTTGATAGCTTATCGATGAAAGCGGTGAAGATGATCCGCGCCCGGTATCGCCAGGGCGTTGATAAGGCACTGAACTGCGTTTCCAGCGGGTCAGCCGACCCGATGGTGCTTGCATTGGCTGAGGGCGGTCACATGATCGATCTGACGGGATCGGTATCAGTATCACGGCCTGGCGTGCGAATCGATGCAGATTATGTCGCACGGGGTGACGGCGCAAGACTTGGACGCGTCGCACAAATGATCGATGCAGGACGCGTCGGCGTAGTATTTCAAGCAGTTTTGCCCTTTGAGCGGGCACCGGAAGCGCTCGCGCTGGTCCTGGACAAGCACGTGCGCGGCAAAATCGGTCTCCGTATGGCTTGAATGGGCTCTGTTTTTCTGCTTGTTTGCTTATTTGCCTTCTCCTTCTGACAGGGCAATCCATCTTCCATTAGCCCACTCACGAATATGCGCCGCTGGATCCTGATCGGCCTATTGGCCTTATTGGCCTGTGTGGCCGCCATCATCATTGGCGCCATTGGCGTGGGCGAACTTCTGTCTGGCGCGGCGCCCACTTCTGTCGATTCCCTGTCCAGCTCGGTATCATCCGATTTTCCGGTCGAGTCCGTGCGAATTCCGGTCAATGGAAGGTCTGATGAGGCGGATGCCAGCGTGCACGGCTGGCTGAAGCGCGGTGCGCATGGGAGTGGAGTGGTGTTGCTGGTTCACTCGATCCGAAGCAATCGCGTCGAGATGCTGAGCCGGGCCAAGTTCCTGAATGCGGAAGGGTACGGCGTGCTCCTCATCGATCTTCAGGCGCACGGCGAAACGTCTGGGGACCGCATTACCTTTGGCGCGCGCGAATCTGAAGATGTGGAAGCTGCCGTTGCCTACCTGCGGAAAAACTTCCCATCCGAACAGGTTGCAGCCATCGGGGTTTCGCTGGGCGCGGCCGCCATCGTGCTGGCAAAACACGCTTTGAAGCTCGACGCGGTGGTGCTCGAGTCGCTGCATCCGACCATCGAGGAAGCCGTCGATAACCGATTGCGGCTCCATCTCGGCGAATTTGGACCCACCCTTTCGCCGCTGCTGCTGTCCCAGTTATCGTTCCGCCTGAATCTCACGCCCGGGGAGTTGAACCCCATTTCCCGCATAGGCGACCTCAATGCGCCGCTACTGCTGATTTCCGGCACCGACGACCGGCATACGACAGTGGCGGAAACCGAAAGGCTGTTCGCCACCGCCCGCCAGCCGAAAGAGATGTGGATCGTCCCCGGCGGAGGCCACTTCAACATGCATGCCTATGCAGGCAAGGAATACGAGGATCGCATATTGGATTTTTTTGAGCACTATCTGCGCAAGCGGAAGTGACGGCTGTATCTTAAAAAAAACAACCTTAGCCGAATCAAGGGTTATTCCTTCATGTTCGCCTGGAACCCTTTCCAATGAAGGGTTCCCGCGAATATCTCCCATTCCTACCTGTAAGATTCTACAGGTATTCAAACTCCTCCTTCTGTAGTCTCATAGCTATCATCGATCGCGATTGGGACAAAACAATGGGATATTCGCTGTGGGCGGATTAAGAAGATAGCGGAAAGAACATGATGAGATTGATCATGGCAATCAGCTTTCCAAGCTGCCTGGCCTGTGTTACATGTATCTGATTGTCATGGCGTAGCGGTGCCCGAATATTTCTTTTTTTGTCTGTGGAACCATGCATCTTGCTTATGGCAAGGGGTGATATTTAACCATTTCTGGGGGGGTTATTTTTCCGCATCAATCTCACATCGATAGCGCTGATTATGCGACATCTCCGGCTATATTCAGGACCCTAAGTCAGATTACGCAACACGTTTCATGCCCCGAGTAAGAATGGCCAATCAATATATTGTTTTCATTCTGGATGAGCAACGATATGCCTTGCATCTGTCCGCGGTAGATAGAGTGGTGCGTATGGTCCATATCACGCCGCTGCCAAACGCCCCCGATATCGTGCTGGGCGTAGTCAACATGCAGGGTCGGGTCATCCCGGTCATTAACGTCCGGCAGCGTTTTAATCTGCCGAAACGGGAAATCGCCCTGACCGATCAGCTTATTTTTGCGCGTATGGAACGGCGTCCTGTAGCGCTGGTGGCCGACGCAGTGACGGGAGTTGTCGAATGTTCCGAGCAGAGCCTGGTCCCGGCAGAGGAAATTCTTCCGGAATTCAAGTATCTGGAGGGTGTTATCAAATTCAGGGATGGATTGATCCTTATCCACGATCTGGACAAATTTCTTTCCCTGGAAGAAGAAGAGTCTCTGGATGTGGCGCTGGATATCACCTGAGACGAAACATGCAACCCGCTCTTTCTCATCCATTGCTTTCACGGTTAAGCGAATTATTGGCCACCCAGATGGGCTTGTACTATCCGGAAAAACGCTGGGGTGATCTCGAACGCGGGATAACTGCCGCCGCGCCTGCGCTTGGTCTGGGAAATACGGAAACATGTATTCACCAGCTCCTGTCCGCATCCCTGACGCGCAGACAGATCGAAATACTTGCGTGCCACCTGACTGTCGGCGAGACCTATTTCTTCCGCGAGAAGAAAAGCTTCAGTGTGCTTGAGGAACGTATCTTTCCGGAATTGATGCGCGCATGCGCACGCGTTAATCGACAATTGCGTGTCTGGAGTGCGGGTTGTTGCACAGGCGAAGAGCCCTATTCCATCGCCATGTTACTTGACCGGCTGATCGGGCATTCCTTGGAGTGGAACGCGACAATTCTGGCCACCGATATTAATCCGCGGTTTCTGCAGAAAGCGGCCGAGGGTCTTTATAGTGAGTGGTCGTTTCGCGATACGCCGGCCTGGGTCAGGGAGCGATACTTCAAACGAAGAAGAAACGGGCAATTTGAGATATCTCCGCATATTCGTAAACGGGTGACTTTTTCCTACCTCAATCTCGCCGAGGACGCTTATCCCTCGCTAACCAACGGCACCAACGCGATGGACATGATCTTCTGCCGCAATGTGCTGATGTATTTCAGTCCGGAATGGATAAAGAAGATTGGACAAAACTTCCATCGATCACTGATCAATGGCGGATGGCTCATCGTAAGTCCCGTGGAAATCTCGAACAACTTATTTCCTAAGTTCACGGCCACTCCATTCCCTGGGGCGGTTCTCTACCAGAAAACCGGCGGGTCTGAGAGGATCGAACGCCCGGATTCGGCGATAAACATGCCCGCATACGCAGCCTCAATGCCGAATCCGTTACCAAATTCCTTGTACATGCCAGCGCCAGCGCCTGTTCAACCAGAAAATGTGCAGCATGCTGGAAGTCATCCGGCGAACCATGAAGCGTTTGATGCGCTCTGCCGCATAGCGCATTCTTATGCCGATCTGGGTGAGCTCACCGAGGCCATCAAGTGGTGTGAAAAAGCAATAACGGCCAACAAGCTCAAGCCGGCAGCCCATTATCTCCTGTCAACGATATATCAGGAGCTGGGGCAAAGCGAAGCCGCAGTGCAGTCGCTGATGCGCACGCTTTATCTCGATCCGGATTTTGTGCTCGCCCACTTCGCATTGGGCAATCTGTCTCTGTCCCAAGGCCGGCGCCGCGAGGCGGAACGGCATTTCGACAATGCGCTGTCGCTGCTGACTCCACACCCACATGACGAACTTCTGCCGGAATCGGACGGATTAACCGCTGGACGGCTCACCGAGATTATTACATCCGCGCGGTCAAGCCTGCCGCGCTCGACCCCGGAAACATAAAGAGATAAACCCCAATGAAATATCAAGGCATCAATGTCGCAAGAAAAGAAAAAACCGGTCTCCGTTAACTTCCGCGAGGTCGAGCAGCGCCTGGAGGCCGCGCGCGCCACCGTCGACCGCATCTGGGCGCCGTCTGCTGAAGAGATACAACGAATCCTGCAGGCAAGGACGCTGGCGCTGGCGCAGGAACCTTCCCTAAAGGAAGCTGCCGATGAAGGCATCGAGGTCGTGGAATTCATGCTTGCTTATGAACGGTATGCGGTTGAATCGCGGTATGTCCGCGAAGTGAGTTA
>JBDTWQ010000002.1:0-6379 GCA_040006595.1 Nitrosospira sp. | reverse complement strand
AATGGGCGCTTAATGCTTTTGATATCGCCCGATCAGTTCGGAATAAGCAATGACATGACCTTGCATCGCCTCTTCCAGCTTTGCTTTGGTGGGCTGTTTCAAATCCGGCAATACGGTATCCAACGCGTACAGCTTATGAAAATAACGATGGCTGCCTACCGGCGGACAGGGGCCGCCGTAGCCCGTGCGCTGCCAGTCATTGATTCCCTCGCGTGTGCCTGATGGAAGCTCCGTTGCCGCAATGCCTTCGGACAAACCGGCGGTATTGGCTGGAATATTGTAAAGCATCCAATGCACCCATGTTCTTTTTGGCGCAGCGGGATCAGGTGCGTCCGGGTCATCCACGATTAGAACCAGACTCTTCGCGCCTTCGGGTACTTCTGTCCAGAAGAGTTCCGGTGAAGTATCGTGACCATCGCAAGTATGGCGGACAGGAATCACGCCGTTGTGAGGAAAGGATGATGATGTGATATGCATGGACATAATAGCTCTCTCCTTTTTGTCCCCTTGTTCCTGGTGGCTCTTGAGTAAGCCTGTTTCAGCCGCCCCAGCAACCAAGCAGTTGAGGGTAATTCCCAATAGAATAATTTGCATCCAACGGATGCCGTACGATGTGGGCCACCTGGTCTTCATCTGGCACATACTTATCACGACACCGGGATGAAATGCCTTTTGTCGTCGCCCAACTTTGGCAGGGTAACCGTCAGCACGCCGTTCTTATAGTTCGCTTCCGCGTTGTCCGAGTCCACATTACGCGGCAATGGCATCGCACGCTCAAATACCCCATAGGCACGTTCCGTAATATGGTAGGTACTATCCTCCCTGCTACGCTCAAGGCGTTTTTCGCCTCGCAAATAAAGCACGCTGCCATCGATCGTAATATGGCAATCTTCTTTCTCCATGCCGGGCATCTCTACCCGTACCACAATCTCCTTGTCCGTTTCTTCAATTTCTCCCGCCAGCAGACTCCAGGTCGGAAAAGTGGAAAATGTGCCGCGACTTCGTCGCTCCTCATCCTTCTGACCTTCCTTATCCTTACGAGGGGAGAAATACGTTAGCGCATCACTACTGTGGTGGACCAGTTCTCGCCAGCCTTCCGATATATTTTCCCAAGTACGGCTGAGGCCACGGCTTATATCTTTTCCCGCTTGCTTCAATGACTCCAGCATATCATGCTCCTTTTATCAGATAACTCGGTAATAGCGCAAAAAAGAAATTGGGGGTTCGGGGCCGATCCAGTCACCGGCTATTGCCGGTGACTGGTTTCCTTTTCGCGCTGATGTCTGATCAGCTTGGCAATTGCCAGCAATTCCTCCGACAACAGCTCCAGCAAGTCATCAAGCGCAAGAATACCCACCAGCGCACCAATTTCGTCCACTATCGGCACTCGCCTTACCGCCTGGCTGCGCATGTATTGAATCGTCTCGAAAACACCCGTGCTTTCCTTCACCGCGACCAGCTCCGGCACCATAATATCGCCCACTGTGATAACTGTCTGATCGAGCCCGGTAGCCATGATTTCCACGACAAGATCACGGTCGGTGACGATTCCGACCGGTACCCGGACGTCCCCGCGCGCTTCCACAACCACTACATCGCCCACATGATGCTGGCGCATGAGTTTGGCCGCCTCCAGGATGGTATCCTCTCGTTGCAGAATAATAACGTCGCGATTGCATATTTCACCTACAGGCATAATGCCCTCCCATTTGGGTTATATATTCCATACCGGAGCAGTGCATGGGCAGCTTTGAACTACGATAACACCAAAAAACAACACGGCCAGACCCGTCCGCATATTGTCAACGTGTCCAGCTGACGCGTAACAGGTACTCCTGCGGGTTGTAATGAAATTCCAGATCACCTTTATAGGCATGGTGCAGCGCTTCGCCGATATCACGGGCAAGATGAATATCAGTCGTTGTTACCAGTGCCGCACCATCTTTTTCTTCGATTGCAATGATGCGGTTAAGCGGGTGCTCGGTACGCTCGCGTGTTTCCACGTGATGCACGAGATGCATGATGTCGTCGCGATGAGCGACAAAAAACGCCCCTTGCAAAGTTAGAAAACCGGCGGGATAGTGGTCGCGAATGCGGTGGCAGGCGGGGCAGATTTCCTGATGTGCATCGCCAGGCGCTTCTCGCCATTGCCAGCGTCCTTCATGAAATACCGCACCGCATTCTGGACAAACGGTAGGCTCCGGCAGCTTGCGTCTTGCCTTATAGGCATCATGCACGCGCTCCTCAAACATCTTGTCACGGCGGGAAATCTGATGAAAGCCGGCGGGCTTGCTTTGTGTACCCATGGCGAAACTCCTATGGTGGGAATCACCCGTTTATTTTGGCAACGGTGATAAATATATATGCTTCGGGAAATCTCTTTTTTTGGTCATCGACGAAACAGAAGCTGAGGTGTGCCATCTTGATGCCCGTTACATGCTTTTATCTTTTTTTCCTTTTATCATCCTGAATTTGCCAGACCTGGGCCGCATGCAGTTCCACTCAACCCATCGCATCCATCTCACCCATATTGCCCGACGCCGCCCGTTTCTTTTCCGGCATTTCAGTAATCATAACGTCAGTGGTGAGAATGAGGCTGGCTATCGAAGCCGCATTCTGCAAGGCAGAGCGTGTCACCTTGGTGGGGTCGAGGATGCCCATTTCGATGAGATCGCCATATTCTTCGGTCGCTGCGTTGTAACCGAAGTTGCCCTTGCCCTCCAATACTTTGGCGAGGATTACTGAGGACTCGCCGCCGGCATTTGCAACGATCTGCCGTAAAGGTTCTTCCAATGCCCGCAGCACGATCTCGATGCCGGCTTGCTGCTCGTTATTGTTACCTTTCAGCGCGCCCATCGCCGCCCTTGCGCGCAATAGCGCCACACCGCCGCCTGGCAGAATTCCCTCCTCAACCGCAGCACGTGTTGCATGCATCGCGTCTTCAATCCGGACCTTTTTTTCCTTCATATCAGTTTCGGTCGCTGCGCCTGCCCTGATCACCGCAACGCCGCCGCCGAGTTTGGCGGCACGTGCCTGTAATTTTTCTTTGTCATACTCGCTGGTGGATTCCTCCATCAGTTTGCGGATTTGTTTGATACGGCCCTGAATCGCTTCGGGATCTCCGGCACCGCTAACGAGAAGCGTATATTCTTTACCCACTTCCACGCGCTTGACCTGACCCAGATCTTCCAGTGTCATCTTTTCCAGAGTCAGACCCATTTCCTCGGCGATTACCTTGCCGCCGGTAAGAACGGCAATATCTTCCAGCATGGCCTTACGCCGATCGCCAAAATCCGGCGCCTTGACGGCGGCAGTTTTCAATATCCCACGGATGTTGTTGACCACCAGGGTTGCCAGCGCCTCACCCTCAATGTCTTCGGCGATGATGAGCAGCGGGTGGCCAGCCTTGGCGACTTGCTCCAGCAGTGGAAGCAAATTGTGGATGTTGCTGATCTTCTTGTCATATAAAAGAATGTACGGCTCATCCAGCGCCACCAACTGCTTTTCGGGATTGTTAATGAAATAGGGGGACAGGTAGCCGCGGTCAAACTGCATCCCTTCTACTACTTCCAATTCGTTTTGCAGACTCTTGCCATCTTCGACCGTAATCACGCCTTCCTTGCCGATTTTTTCCATGGCCTCAGCAATGATCTCGCCCACGGCGGTATCAGCGTTAGCGGAAATTGCTCCGATTTGCGCGATTTCTTTACTGGTTGAGCATGGCCTGGAAATTTTTTTGAGCTCCTCGATGATCGTGGTGACGGCCATGTCGATGCCGCGCTTCAAATCCATCGGATTCATTCCAGCCACAACGAACTTCATTCCTTCGCGAACAATCGCCTGTGCAAGCACGGTGGCGGTGGTGGTACCATCTCCAGCCACGTGGGACGTTTTGCTGGCGACCTCCTTTGCCATTTGCGCGCCTATATTCTCAAACTTGTCTTCAAGTTCGATCTCTTTCGCCACAATGACCCCCGAGCTGGCGACGAGAGGCGGACCATACGCACGTTCGAGAATAACGTTGCGACCCTTCGGACCGAGGGTCACTTTGACCACATCCGCCAGGATATTTACACCTTTCACGATCCTGGCACGGGCGGTTTCATGAAACAGAATCTGTTTTGCCGGCACGGAGCCTCCAGAACGAATTTAGCGCGGCCTTGGTCAGGTTTCCACCAGACTATATATTTCTCCCGCGCCAGCGCAGTCAATTCACCGTAATCGGTTTTTTCCGTCGAGGTGCACCGGAAATCACGATGTCATACACGATCTCTTTATTTACTGAAGTATAAAGCTGGCGACTGATGACGAACGCCTAAGATTGCGTCTTTGCTCTCAGTAGAGACTGACCATTCTTTTTTTAAAAGAAAGAATGGTCAACGCATAGTCGTTAGCGCAGCCCGATGGGATTCGCGCTATTTAACCTCAATCCGCTTGGAAGTTTTCCCGCTTTTCTTCGGAAGCGTCAGTTCCAACGTACCATTTTCATACTTCGCCTGGGCTTGGGTTTCATCCACGTCGCTACCCAGACTAAAGCTGCGGTATACCGAGCCCTGATGGATTTCTCGGCAAATGACCCTTTCGCCTTCCTTTTCCTCTTTCTCCTGCTTGGTCTCGGCACTAATGGAAACCTGGTTGCCATCTATCTGCACTTTGACATCCTCTTTCTTTATCCCAGGCATTTCCGCACGCACGGTATAAGCCGTATCGCTCTCGGACAAATCCATCTTGATCGTGGGAGCATTTTCCATTTCCATGGAAAATGGGCGCATTCCAAAATTCTTGAACCAATCTTCAACATTGTAAAACGGATCGAAGCGAGCGATATCGCCGGAATGAGGAGAACGACGAGTAATATTTGCCATGATGTTTTCTCTCCTTTGAAATAATAAAAGTTTTCTCTTTAACTACCAATATTTCACCAAATCGCACCAATCGCTAAAGACCGCGGTCAGGTTTCCCATTCCATTCGCTATATGGCGTGCCATCTATTTCCCCCTCGGTCTCCAGCCAGTTTTGCCCCCCGCCATCGCCGCCATCTTGCAATCCGCGCCGTTCAGTCCGGTAATAAGCATCAGTGGAAATCTTCTGATAGCCATTTCTCCGTTCCTTTACTTCGTGCTCGGCTTGCTGAATCGTTTTCGTCTCATTGATTGACTCCGCATCAACTTTTTTGGTTGTTACATCAAGTGCGCCTTTACTTCCAATTGCAGGTTCGCTTAATGGTTTGCTTGACAAAATATGACCTCTAAAATATGAGTTGAACAAATTTTCCGCCTGCCATGCTCCTAATTTGATATGCATAGCATTGGCTCAAGATCTAGGGCCATTTTTCACACTTCATACCAGCGCCTCTGTTCGCTGGCGAACATTAATGCCATATTTTTTTCCAAAAGATTTTGCGAACGTCCACCTGTTCGTTACTTACTCTTGCATATTCCCGGACAATCCGCCCCGCCCTGTCTCGGATCGCAATCGTCAGCGGGGTTGTCCACACAAGTTTGGCCCTGAGGGCAGGGAATCCCGGCAATTCCGCCACATGCTTGTGGTTCGGTTTTTTTGCACTCCCCCGCATGCTCGATGGATACCCCGGCAGCTGCCGCGGTGCATGCGTTCCCGTAAGTTTTGCCGTCGCAACCACAAACAGGCCGAAATTCCCTGGTGCAAATGGTGGGCTTGGTCTTGCATGTGCCTTGGGCATCCGCCACTTTGCATTTACCGATACCAAAATCACAATACTGTTGTGCATCAGGACAGGCAGTTCCCGCGATACCTCCACATGTTAACGGCCCAGTGACATCAATCGGCTTGCATTGATCGGTAAGTTCCACATTGAGAAAGGTCCCTGCCCGGGGATGAATGGCATGCAACTGGCTGACGAAAGCGTTAAACTGTTTTGGTGTTGCACCAAAAGCTGCTTCCGCACATGCGCTCAAGCCGCCTTCAATGGGAATCGGACCACCCACTCTGGGGCTATAGACAGCAAAAGTATCAACAGTATCGGCGGTAATAGCCTTCCCGACCAGTTTACGGATTGATCGTAAGGCGGCGTTATCGAGGGGCCCTCCCGCACTGCCGAGGCTGATGTTCACAGCGCGGTTTGCAGGATCCGCACGATCCTCGGCAAAGGCAGGCGCGGTGTTGAGCAAGGCTGACCCAATCAGAAAAACATAAATTAATTTGTTCATATTTCCTCCCATTCGATGGATAGCTCAGATCAGTGACAATCAGGCAACCAGATAATATTGACTGGATCGCCTATCTGCGCATCGGACATCCTCACGTCCGGTTACGGGTTTATCACCTTCTTTTCTTTTATAGCAAAGAAAACCGAAATGTAAAGAAATGAGTTTACAGATTGGTTCCTGGCCGCTTCCAT
>JBDTWQ010000001.1:0-2295 GCA_040006595.1 Nitrosospira sp. | reverse complement strand
GTTCCTGCTGGGGGTCTGGAACTGCCCGGTCAGAAAATAGAATGCGACTGATAAATAAAAGTTTGCGAACTGTGAAATTTAACCGGATGATGGGTTGCGCTTTGCTCCACCCATCCTGAGAAAATGTATAGGGGTATATTATAAAAACACTTTCAATACTCGCGACGTTGATGGCAGTGGTTCTTTTTTTCGGGAGTAACGTTGCACGCGCTGAGCCGCTCAAGGTAGGCCAACCCGCGCCGGATTTCCGTCTCCCCGATCAGAACGGCAAGACTCATACGCTGGCGGATTATCGCGGCAAGTGGCTGGCACTGTACTTCTACGTCAAGGACGACACGCCCGGTTGCACCGAGCAGGCGTGCAAATTTCGTGATGATATCCATCAGCTTACGGACCTGGGTGCGCAAGTGATCGGCGTAAGCGTCGACGATAGCGCCAGCCATGCCAATTTTGCCAGGAAATATAATCTTCCGTTCCCGCTTCTGGCGGATAGCAAGGGCGAGACCGCCGCGCGGTACGATTCAATCCGGGGCGACGGTAGCATGGCCAAGCGCAATACTTTCCTGATTGATCCGCAAGGCAGGATTGCGAAAATCTATTTGTCGGCCAGTACTTCGCGCAATTCCGCTGACGTCATTGGGGATTTGAAGAAGCTTAAGGGTTTATGATTAGCACATAACGGGGGAATTCTATCATGGCAAAACTGACCGAAGACCAATTGGCCCAGCTGAAAACAGTGCTGCAACAACGTTATCTGGATCTACGGGAAGAAGTCCGTGGTGAACTGGAACGCTCGGGCGACCAGCGTTATGTTGACCTGGCGGGTAGTGTGGCTGATGTCGGCGATGATTCGGTGGCCGATCTGCTGCTGGATATAAATGCTGCTATGGTAGACCGCCAGGTAAACGAGATGCGCGAGGTGGAAGCGACTCTAAAACGCCTGGCGGAACTGAATTTCGGCGATTGTATCGATTGCGGCGGTGAAATCGGCTTTGATCGGCTTATGGCTTATCCCACCGCGCAGCGATGTGTGCGTTGCCAGAGCCTGCATGAGAAAACCTATTCCCACGAACCAAATCCGAGTCTTTAGCCCCTCTCATCCTGGCAGCCGTTAGTCACCGCAACCTGACGTACATTAGTCTCGCCAGACTCGTCGATCCCTCGGAGTAGCTCCACTGAATTCATCGCCGGCGTGCATCAATCCACCAGATGTTATTTTGTATTCACTGGCGCAGCCGTTTTGAGCAGCACCAGCACAGCGCCGCTGCCCCCATCTTCCGGCCTGGCCTGACAAAAAGCCAGTATGTCCTCGCGTTGCGAGAGCCAGCTGCCAATCCTCGCTTTCAATACTGGCTCGCCATGCTTTGAGCTCAGACCCTTGCCGTGTATCACGCGCACGCAACGGAAGCCGCGTTGGTTACTGTCATTAAGAAATGTCACCAGTTCCAAACGCGCCTCATCACGGGTAAATCCATGCAGGTCAAGTTGTGCCTGAATCTGCCAATGGCCGCGCCGTAACCGCCGCAAAGTCTGGCGCGACACGCCGGGACGCAGGAATGACCACTCGTCGCCTGCTTCCATCTCCATCGAAATATGGTCTGAGAGTGGGTCATTCGGCGCAGTTTGTTCGTCACGCAGGGGTTGACGGGGTATGGGCTGGGGGCGTTTACCGGTGTACGGTATCTTGGCGGACGCGGGCAACGGTGCCACGTCTCGTACCGCGTCGCGGAACAGTGCGGTCTCGTTATCGCCGATTTTGGGTGCGGTCTTGCCTCCCGCCGTGTGGTCGATTGCAGGATCGATTGTAAACTTCTTGCCCCGCGGTTTCATAGCAAATTGTCAACTGTCCGCTCAACTCAAAACATCGAGATACTTCTCTGCATCCAGCGCAGCCATGCAACCGGTTCCTGCGCTGGTCACCGCCTGCCGGTAAATATGATCCTGTACGTCCCCCGCTGCGAATACGCCAGGAATGCTGGTAGCCGTAGCGTTGCCTTCATTTCCGCCTTTGGTGATGATATAGCCGTTTTTCATTTCCAGTTGTCCCTGGAAAATATCGGTGTTGGGCTTGTGCCCGATGGCGATAAATACGCCATGCAAATCCAGAGTCTTGGTTGTATCGTTTTGGACTCCTTTAATACGCATTCCGGTCACCCCGGAATTATCCCCCAGCACTTCATCCAGCACATGGTTGAGTTCCAGTGTAACGTTGCCATTTTTGGCCCTATCCATCAACTTGTCTATCAGGATTTTCTCCGAGCGGAACTTGTCGCGCCGATGTACAAGGGTCACGGT